>JAVVER010000001.1:0-82262 GCA_032251145.1 Vicingaceae bacterium
TGGTAAAGGTTGGCGTAGTTGTACTTGCCGAATACGTGTTGCCATCTATCCATGTAATGGGTGTGCAAGAAGTAATTACATCTGTGCCTGTGGCAGCGGAGTTTATCGTTAAATTAAGTGTTACAATGCTATCGCAACCTTGCGAACTTCCTCCAACTAGGATAAATGTTGGTGTTGTTGTGCTTGCTGAATAGGCATTACCATCTATCCATGTGATTGGTGTACAAGAAGTAATTACATCTGTGCCTGTTACTGTAGAGTTTATCGTTAAATTAAGTGTTACAATGCTATCGCAACCTTGCGAACTTCCTCCAACTATGGTAAAGGTTGGTGTTGTTGTACTGGCTGAATACGTGTTGCCATCTATCCAAGTAATGGGTGTGCAAGAAGTAATTACATCTGTGCCTGTGGAAGTTGGGACAACAATTATAGGAATTGTAATATTATCAGTACCATTAGCATCTGTTACAGTTAATGAAATAGTTTGAGTTCCTACTGTATTAAATGTAACAGTATGTGGGCCAATGGTATTAGCATTACCTGGTGTTCCTCCTGGAAAAGTCCACGCATAAGTAGTTGCTCCTGATGTTGAACTCGTGTTAGTAAAAGTTATGCTACCTCCAACACAAACAGTTGTTGCAGAAGCATTAAAGTTAGCTATAGGACCAGTAGTTAAAGGGGCAGAAATTTCAATTTGATCTATTGAAAAAGGAGGGTCACTAATTGGATTTACATTAGGATTAAATAAAATACCAAATCGTAATGTAGCTTGATTATCAAACGCAGCGTTTACAATGGATTGAGATGTCCAAACTGAAGCGACAGGAACGTTCTGTGCTAAAGTCCATGTCGTCCCTCCATTTGTGCTAAAATATAATTCATTACCACCATTTGCACCTAAATAATAATAATTAAAAGAAACCCCAGTCAATCCAATTGTGCTAACATCATTAGTCATTTTTGCAAAATTAGTTCCAGTTATACCACAGGCTGTTGCAACTACTGAGTTATCAACGAAAACAGCATTAAAGGGAGCTGTCATGTCGTTATAATAAATATGTAAGTAGTTGCTATTAGCGTTTCCTGTAATTAAGGCATTTTGGTTGGGCGTAGTAGTTGCAGGAAATGAAAAAAAAGGCGAACATACAGAATAGATTAACGGTACTTGACCTGGAGCGTAAACATTGTTTCTTATCCATTGATTTGCAGGTATAGTTTGAACCCCTATGGATCCTAAATCAGTTGAGTTTATTGTCCATGAAATTGGTAATGTTTCAAAATCTTCTGTATAAACCACTTGAGCATAAGTAATACTGGAAAAAAGGGCTAAAAGAAAAAAAGATAGATTTTTTATTAGATTGTTCATTTTTGGAAATTTTATTTTTAATAACATTATAATACCAAGTAAACTAAAAAATTAAGATTATTGTTTAATCATTTTAAACGTATTAGAAGAGTTTTCAGTAGTAATACTTACAAAATAAACACCTTTACTCCAAGCTGTTGCATCAATAATCAATTTATTGTTATTGATGATAGCATTGGTATAAATTATTCTTCCATCTATACCATAAATAGCTACTTGAGTGTTTTGGTTTCCATTGGCTAAATCTATAGCAAATTTTTCTTTTATTGGATTAGGATATATGTTTACTCCTGCTAAGCTCAGTTCAACAACACTTGTAATAATTACGTTTACGCAAGCAGATGTATCAACACAACCATTTAAGGATACTTCAACGGCATAATTTCCAGTTGTAGGTGGTGTAAAGTTTTGATTTGTTTCCCCTGCTATTGCTATGTTAAGATTATCACAATCTAACCATTGGTAAGTTGCTCCTGCCTGGTTGGCGGAAATAGTAGCTAAATTTAGTGATGTTGTGTTGACTATGTTATTAATGGTTAGTGTTTCTACTATTATAGAATCACAACCAAGAATTGTTTGAAAGAATGATGTATGTGTAGTATCGTTTTGTACAGAAGATATTTGAGATCCATCTGCAAAAATATAAGATGACTTTTTACATACATTCTGATTGGTTGAATCTAAATAAGATTGGTTGAGTTTTAAACCCACAGTAAGAGATGGACAAAGGGAGCATGTTTGGGAGCCAATGTAAACAATGTCTTCAAGGCCATCATTGTTGAAGTCGCCTGATTTAGCAATTCCCATAGACAATTGAGGAGCACCTGTTGCAGAGCTTGTTTGCGATGACGTAAAAGCTGTTCCAGTATTTGTTAGAATTTCTAGGGTGGTAGATCCGTTAAAAAGAGCGGTAGGTATTAAAATATCTTTTTTACCATCGTTGTTAAAATCTGCAACATCTATATTTCTAGGAGATTGAGTTGTTGGATAAAACACTGGTGCTTGAAAACTCCCAGTTCCATTGCCATAATATAGTGCTATATAATTAGAGTCTCTATTGCTTAACGCAAAATCCATATTACCATCACTATTAAAATCTTCTGCTACAGCTCCGTCAATAATTCCCCCTGTTATTCCTGGAATAATTACAGAAGTAGGAAGTGTGTCAGAACCTATTCCTTGGTGGTAAAAAACTTTATTTATACTACCGCTATTTTTAGAAAGTGATATTACATCATTAAAACCATCGTTGTTAAAATCTGCTGCAATAATATGGTTAGGCTGAATAGTAGTTACTGGTGAGATAGTAGGATTAGCAAAGGTTCCGTTTCCATTGTTTAATCGTATATAAACACTATAAGAAGGGGCGTTGCTGTTGGCTGTTAGAATGTCTATATACCCATCGTTGTTCATGTCTATTGCTTTAACAATTTGTGCCGAATTACTACTTTGCCCACTTAAGTAGGTTACAGGAGTATGAAAACTTCCGGTAGAATCGTTTATTAATACAGCAATTGTAGGGATAAGGTTAGATGGGTTTCTTCCACTTAACACAATGTCTTTATGTCCGTCATTGTTTACATCTGCAACAACATGAGAACCTTCTTGTACAGTTGTAATTCCAGGTATGGCAGTGCTGTAATCTATAAAGGGAGATGAAAATGTAGCGTTACCGTTCCCATAAATTACACTAATCGATTCGCCAGCTCCCATTAAAAAAGACAAGTCTAAATTGCCATCAGAATCAAAATCAGCAACTTTAATGTTGCTAGGTGAATTACTTACGAAAACATTAAAGGAAAACAGCGTAGTATCGTTTGTAAAACACTGTGCGTTAATTTTATTAAGGTTTATTAAAAAAATAGCAAATATGCTAAATGATAGAAAGGTTTGTTTTTTCATAACGATAAGGTTTTTAACTGGTTCTTAATTCATAAATAGGTTAATAATTTCTTTTAAAATAATGCTAATAATAATAAATATTAGAAATAAGGTAACTAAAGAAACAATGTGTTTTTGAATAGTACTTACTTTTTTATTGGCATACAGGTTGTTATAAATTTTTGTGAGCATTTTATACGTTAATTTTTTATCACTTTATAGGTTTCGGTTTTATTATCTAAATCAATATTTAAGTAATAAAACCCTTTAGCTAATTCAATTAAATTAATGGTAAAGTTTCTTTGAGTTTGTTGTGGAATAATATTTTTTACTGTTTTACCTAACACATCAACTACCCTAATAGCACTTATTTTAATTTTATCTGATGAACCAATGTTAATTGTTTCAGTAAAAGGGTTTGGGTAAATAGAAAGCGAAGGATTATTTTTACCACACATTATGGGTTGTATATCGAAATACTCAAATTGACCATTAAAATCGGTTTGTTTTAACCGATAATAGACAACTTCATTAGAAAAATAGTTGTCTAAGTGTGTATAATTAAGCTGAACACTACTATTGCCTGCACCAGGAATTTTTGTAACTATTTCCCATTGCTGTAAATCTGGCGAACGTTCTAAGGTAAAAAAGTCGTTATTTATTTCTGAAACGGTTGTCCAAAATAATTTTATTCCACTTTCCGTACAAACTACTTCAAAAGTTAATAATTCAATAGGTAAGGGTGGATTACATGGTATGCTTGATGGTAGAAATATAGCATTATGCCCATCGTCTGTTCCTCCTTGGTATACAGTAATTGGTGTTGGGCAACTAGCTTCAAGTAATAACTCGCTATCATGCCCATCGTCTGTTCCTCCTTGGTATACAGTAATTGGTGTTGGACAACTAGCTTCAAGTAGTAACTCGCTATCATGCCCATCGTCTGTTCCTCCTTGGTGTACAGTAATTGGTGTTGGGCAACTAGCTTCAAGTAATAACTCGCTATCATGCCCATCGTCTGTTCCTCCTTGGTATACAGTAATTGGTGTTGGGCAAGCAACTGTTAACAGGCTAACTTGAGCATTACCATCACTAACCCCCCCCCCATACTGAGCATTAACCCTAAAAGTAATGATAACTAAAACTATATATAACAACGTAAATTGTTTCATCTGTTTATATTTATTGTGTTAAATCAGTCTCCCGATAGTTATCGGGGTGGTAGTCGCCTATAATCATTCTCCTGCAAGGTAAAATCTTTAGCCTAGCTCGTTTCATAGATTCTATTTATGGCAATGATGTTCGTACTGCTCTAATTCCATGACCCCATTGTCTTGTTGTTGTTGTTAGACCGTTATTCTGATTGGATATTGTGGCGTTTATATATGCTGGAATACCTGCGTTATAAGTGTCAGAAAAATGTCCTCCCCTGCTATTGAAAGCAGGGTGGAAAAACAACCAATTTAAGGAAGGAGGTGCATTATGTGGCGTAATAATTTCACCATCTCCATGCACAAAACGAGAAAAATTGGCCCTAGCATTTGTAGCAAGCGGCATTACAAATTCACTTACATTTCCTGATAAATCAGCAACTCCATAGTAAGAAGCACCTGCTTGTACACGTGTTGCCAGTGGAAATTGCCTAGCACCCACGCGGGTAAGACCAATAGTGGGACTAGAAACCCAATCAGCAACTACACAAGGGCCGTCTCCCGAAGGGATGGTAAGCTCGTTTGCCTGAAAAGGGTTAGTAAAACCAACTTGTGGTGTTATAGTGGTGTTTCCCCAAGCATATTCAAAAGGAATTGGAACTAAGGGGCCACGAGCAGCTTTTTCATACTCCATTTCGCTCATAGGGCGTAAGCCAACCCAATCTATATAGAAAAGAATATCCTCAGCATTTATGAAGCTTACTGCACTATAACCCCCATCTGAGGCTTCGTTGAACACCTCGTTATCGTTAGCATCAACCCCAAAAATGATGGGTTCAAATGCAGGGAAAGTGGCAGGTGCTTTTATTACAAACCTGTTTGTTATAAAAGTTAAATTATGTATAAACTTAAATGGCCGACTGGTACTTGTTTGAATGAAGTTTGAATTAGTGCGTGCATCTTGCTCGTTACGATCGAGGCAATTCAAATAATCGACATATTGATTTTGAGAAACCTCATATTTCATTATCCAAAAAGCATCAAATCCTTTGGGAAAATTAGCTCCAACAGGTGTTGAAGAAGTATTTCCTAAAGTAGAGTTTACATACAAACCACCTGGTGTAGCAATAGGGATGGGTGCTTCGGAAGTAACCTGAAAAGGTACATTGGGTGGCGTTACCGTGTTTTGAGCTGACAACATTTTAGCTTGATTATTTGGTCTGCCATCACCAACATAAAAGCTACCTTGCGGGATGTAAACCATTTCTATGGCAAATACTTTAATATCTACCCCGCTGCTGGGAGAAACGCCAGTTGTATCCCACTGCAAGGCTACATTAGTAAAGTTTACATTTCCTATACCCATGTTGCCTGCATTGCGGTAAATAAAAACTCCCATACCTCTGTTAGAAGGTGTAGGCGTAAGTTGGGTAAAAGATTTACCTATTTCTAATCCAGCACCAGCCGGTGCAGTATGATTAGTGGCAACAGTATCTAAAAAAGCATGCCTAAAACCAGGCACAGACGATGTTGCCCCTCCTTGAGATGCAGGGCGATCGATACAATAGCGCCATTTGATAAATACCCAAACCCCATCGTGGTTATTAGGAGTTGTAAGGGTTGTGTTTGTTCGCCAAGAATTTTCCCAGCTTACATCAAAAGAAACAACACCAGTTGAGGAAAGTGCTACATTGCTAACTTGTACATTGTTTGCTTTTATGTTTCCCCAGCCATTAATGATTAGTACAAGACCAAAAAGAAGTGTTTTTTTCATAACAAAAAGATTAAATTAAATTAACGTCAAGATTAGGTTAATGCGTTAGAACAATTATTTATAAAACATAATATCTTAGTTTATTATTTTGTAATTTTGTTCTTTATAAAAATATATAACCTTAATAATTAGTATTTTAATATGATTATAAATTTATTTTTAGATGAACTTTTAGATGGGTTAACAGAGAAAGAATTGAATCAATTATCAAATACATCAATTAAAAGAATTAAAACTAACACTGCGTTAATAAAAACATATCGAACAACACAAAAAATACCATCAAAAGCCTTAATTCGAAAAAATCTGTATGAATACATTTTAAGTGCTCTATCCAAAAATTGTGAGGACGTATATTTAGAAATTTATTTAACTTCGGAATTTGCTAAGATTTATAAATTAATTTTTAAAGGAATTTTTTCTCACGCTCAAAAAAGGCTCACTAAACTTACTTTGGTTATAGAGCAAATGAATATATTAGAATTTAAATTACAACTAAAGCACCTTCAATTTTTAATTTTAACCAGAAACACCTCTAATTTTAACCTTGAGCTTAGCACACAATTGATAAAAGAAATGGAGGAGATTAATGCCGAAGTTATACAAATATATAAAACAAAAAGTCAATTACTAAAGCTTAATGAAATTGTACAGCAAGATGGAGTTTCAGAAGACAAACTTAGAGTTTTTTATAAAGATTTGGAAATAATTGCTTCCAATTATAAAAACTCAAGTTCCCTTAATAATATGTATTACAAAGGCTTGTTGTATGGGTTTTACTTAATTTATGTTAAAAAAGATATTGAGAAAGGTTGCACAGTATTTAAAGATATATATGAAAAATTAAAAATAATTTTAGATTACAAATACAAATCTATTGAGCTTAATAGGTTATTAATATCCTCAGTTAATAATTATTTTTTACTATTAATAAAACTACATAAAAAAGCTGATTTTTTTCAAGAATTTAGATTGTTTCAGAAGTATATTCCTAAAATTAACGATGATTATTCTATTTTTTTTGCTTTTAAAATTAAGTTAGATTTTGTTATTGAAAACTTTATAGAAGAAGAGTTTGATTCTTTTTCATATAAATTTGTAAATCAATATAGTAATTACAAAAAACACATTAAAATAGTGGATCAAATGATAGTAGAAAGAAAATTGGCATGGCTTTTTTTTTACTTAGGAGATTTAAAAAATGCCAATTACTATATCAGTTCTATTAGGCATTTATGTAACAAAAACAGAAAAGAATATCAATTAAACTATATTACACTCACTTTTTTGCTTTTTTTAAAAAAAAATAACACTACTAAGGCAGCACAGTTTTTAAGCAATTTACTTGAAGAGTTGCAGGCCTCTCTAAGCGTAGAGTTTATTATTCAACTAATTGAAAAAGTACTAAATAAAAATTATACCAAAAAAAGGCTTGTGTTTTTAAAATTTATCATAAAAAGATATAATTTACCCGTATCAGATTTTGAACTAAAATGCTTAAATCATATTGATTTAGATAGCTATTAAACTAATCCGTTTTCTACCAAATATTCTGCTATTTGAACCGCATTGGTAGCTGCTCCTTTTCTTAAATTATCGGCTACAATCCATAAATTTATGGTGTTGGGTTGCGATTCATCTTTGCGTATTCTTCCAACAAAAACTTCATCTTTATCTGCTGCATAAATAGGCATAGGATAAGTGTTTGTATCTGTATTATCTTGCAACACTACTCCTGAAGTTTCGTGTAAAATTTTTCTGACATCCTTAACATCAACATCGGTTTTAAACTCAATGTTTACACTTTCGGAATGACCTCCAACAACAGGCACACGAACAGCGGTAGCGGTTAGGCTAAAACTATCATCTTGCATAATTTTTTTTGGTTCTGTCATTAGTTTTATTTCTTCTTTGGTGTAACCATTTTCGGTAAAAACATCGCAATGTGGCAAGCAATTTTTATCTATAGGATAAGGATAAGCCATTTCTCCTTTAATGCCTTGTTGTTCATTGTTAAGTTGTTCAACCGCTTTTACGCCTGTACCGGTAATAGATTGATAAGTAGAGATAATTACTCTTTTGATGCCATATTTTTTATGTAATGGATTTAACACCATTACTAACTGAATAGTAGAGCAATTGGGATTGGCAATAATTTTATCAGTTTTAATCAATACATCGGAATTAATTTCCGGGACAATCAACTTGTTGTTGGGATTCATTCGCCAAGCAGAAGAATTATCTATTACTGTTGTTCCTACTTCAGCAAATTTTGGAGCCCACTCCAACGAAGTTGCTCCTCCAGCAGAAAATATAGCAATATCAGGTTTTGCAGCGACAGCAGCCTCCAAACCAATAATGGTATATTCCTTACCTTTATAAGAAATACTTTTTCCGATAGATTTTTCCGAAGCAACGGGAAGAAGCTCCGTAATAGGGAAATTACGCTCTGCCAATACTTTTAACATTACATTGCCAACCATTCCGGTGGCGCCAACTACTGCTACTTTCATTGTAAATAGGGTATAAGTTTTATATTTTCAGACAAAAGTATCAATTAAATTTTCGAGGCACTATTTTGAAAGCTCAATTATTACTAATTTTAAAAAAATTAACCATCTTTTATTTTGTTAGCGGTTAATTAACAAAAAATAAAAGAGATTTGGTTACTTTTGATGTCATGACACGATTTATTTTTCTCATATTGTTCGCTTTAGCATCAACTGTTAGCTATGCTCAGTTTACTGATGATTTTTCTGATGGTGATTATTCTATTAATCCAACATGGTCGGGAGATACCAATAATTTCATTGTTAATGCTTCATTTCAATTTCAGCTAAATGCACCTGCTGTAAACGATGTGATGTATGCTTCTACACCATCTCAATCTATCAATAATGCTGTTTGGGAGTTTTATGTAGAACTAGGGTTTAATCCTTCTTCTACCAACTTTTCAAAGGTTTATGTGGTGTCTGACCAAGCTGATTTAAAAAATCCGTTAAACGGTTATTTTGTAAAAATAGGTAATACTGCCGATGAAGTAAGTTTATATCGTCAGGATGGAACTACAGAAACCATGATTATTGACGGGACAAACGGAAGGTTGAATACTTCATCTGTAACGTTAAGTGTTAGAGTTACTCGCGACCAATTGGGCAATTGGCAACTTTTTTCAGATACCTTGGGAGGAACCAATTATTTTTTAGAAGGCAGTATTACGGATAATAACCATATTTCATCTGCTTATTTCGGTGTGTTGTGCAATTATACTTCTACGCGTTCCACTTTGTTTTATTATGATAATTTTAATGTAACAGGCGGTGCTTTTATTGATAATGTTCCGCCAACAATTGATTCAGTGGTTGTGATAAATTCCACTAGTTTAGATGTCTATTTTAACGACCCCGTTGATTTAACTACTTCTCAAACCCTTACTAATTATAGTGTTGACAACGGTATAGGAAACCCAAACAATGCCACACGAAATGCAACAGATAGTTCCTTAGTACATTTAACTTTTGCTACCGCTTTTACCAACGGACAAAATTATATGCTGAGTGTTACCAATGTGGAAGACACTGCTGCTAATCCCATTAATATTTTAACCGAACCGTTCACTTATTTTGTTGCTGTTGTTCCAAATTCTGGTGATATTATCATTAATGAAATTTTTGCCGACCCCACTCCTCAAGAGGGTTTGCCAACTGAAGAATTTGTAGAGCTTTATAATGCCTCTACCAATACATTTGATTTAGCTGCTTGGCAGTTTATTAATACCACTACTTTAAAACAATTACCCAGCTTTTTATTAGTTCCTAACAGCTACGTTATTTTATGCGATGTGAGTGATACCGCTTTGTATTCTCCTTACGGTGATGTAATTGGTATTCCTTCATTTACTGCTCTTTCTAATGCTGGTGATAGCCTTACCTTGATGTATAATACTAACGATATTATTGATGTGGTAGCTTATACCGACAGTTGGTACAGAGATAATGCAAAGAAAAATGGCGGTTGGACCTTAGAAAGAATTAATCCTGTTCATCCTTGTAGTAGTGCTGATAACTGGATTGCTTCGATTCATCCTGATGGTGGAACTCCCGCAGCACAAAACTCGGTATATAACCCAACTCCAGATATGCAAGCACCAACCATTATTGGTATTGATGTGTTATCTGCATCTACATTAAAAATAAACTTTAATGAAACCATGGATTCCGCCAGTTTGGCAACAGCCACTTATGGTATTAATAATGGGATAAGCGTAACCAACACTCAGGTAAATTTAGATTTACACAGCGTAACCCTTACTTTTTCTCCAACCTTAGACTCTTCTATAGTTTATGAAGTAACTATTTCGGGAGCAACCGATTGTTCTGGAAATGGTTTAAACCCAACCACTTTTAGTTTTGGTATTGGAAAAGCACCCCAAAAATATGAAATCATTATTACTGAACTTTTTCCTGACCCATCACCAACAGTAGGATTGCCTGAGCAAGAGTTTATAGAATTGTTCAATCCAACTAATAAGGTGATTGATTTAACAGGGTTAAGAATTGTAGATGATAATTCTGCAAGTAATATTTTAGTAGGAAAAATTTTCCCTGGAGAATATGTAATAGTATGTAATAGTACACATGAAAATCAGTTTACACCCTTTGGTAAAGTTATTTCTGTTAATAGTTTGCCTTCTCTTAATAACACAAGTGACAACATTGGCTTAGCTACAAACCAAGGAATTTTTATACATAGAGTTTCTTATTTCGATTCGTGGTATAAAGACAATAACAAAAAAGACGGTGGTTGGACCTTAGAAATGATAGATCCTGCTAATCCTTGTGGCGAATACGACAACTGGACAGCTTCCAATCAGTGGTTTGGAGGAACCCCTGGGGCTCAAAACTCAGTTTTTGCTGCTAATCCTGATGTTATCTTGCCTCGTTTGTTGGAAGCTAATGCTACATCAGACTCTACGGTAATCCTTACTTTTAGCGAAATTATAGATAGAGATGGGTTGTTAGCTGCTTCATACAGTATAAATAATGGCATTAACATCAACAATATTGTGCTTATTGATAACAAAAATGTACAGTTAGATTTAGCTAACAAACTTACTTTCCAGATAAAATACAAAGTAACAGTAACAGGAGCTTACGATTGTGTAGGAAATGTAATAGGCAGCAACAATTTTGCAATTTTTGCCTTACCTGAACAAGGTTTTGGTGGCGATTTGGTTATCAACGAAGTACTGTTTAATCCATTTACTGGAGGCTCCGATTTTGTAGAGCTGTATAACAATTCTAATAAATTTATCGATTTACAAAATTGGTCGCTGGCAAATACAAGTAATGGTGCAATTGCTAATATTAAACCAATTATTACTACTCCAAAATTAATTTTACCCGGAGAGTTTGTGGTACTTACCAAAGATGCCAATAATATTGCCACAGAATATATCAATTCTAAAACCGAAACATTTATACAAATGGAGAGCTTACCAGCCTATAACAATAGTGAAGGAACGGTAGTGTTAATCAATAACCTCAACCTTACGGTAGATAGTTTTTATTATGACGAAAAAATGCATTTTTCTTTACTGAACAGTGTTAAAGGTGTTTCATTAGAAAGAATAGATTACAACCGATTAACCAACGACAGAACCAACTGGCACTCAGCTGCCGAAGAAGTTGGTTTTGCTACTCCGGGCTACGAAAATTCTCAATTTCAACGTGCCAATACCGATGGAGGAACCATAACGATAGACCCTAAAACTTTCTCTCCCAACAATGATGGAATAGATGATGTGTTAAACATTTCTTATGAGTTTTCTTCGCCTGGTTTTGTAGCCAATGTAGTCATTTATGATGCCAAAGGGCGACAAGTACGTAGCCTGATTAAAAGTCAACTGCTAGGCACCAAAGGAACGTTTAGTTGGGATGGCATAAACGATTATAACGAAAAAGCTCGTATAGGTATTTATGTTATTTTTATAGAAGTTTTTGATTTAGAAGGAAACGTAAAATCTTTTAAAGAAACTGCGGTGTTGGGTGGTAGGTTTGATTAGGATAGAAATAAGAAACGATTAATAATTTCGAAGTCAATAATTGTAATCAAAAAGAATCCGATTAAATCATAGTTTAAATAATGAATAAAAAGGAAAATAATAATGATAAAAAATCATTAATCCGTTCTTCTTCTGCTGAATATTTGACCTTTATTGCAGCTACGGGAGAAGGAGGTGTAGATGCTATTTATGCGGATGAAAATGTTTGGCTATCACAAAAAATGATGGGAACGCTCTATAATGTAAATGTAAGAACCATTAACGACCATCTTCAAAAGGTATTTAAAGACAATGAATTACAAAGAGAAGCAGCTATCCGGAATTTCCGGATAACTGCAACCCAACATTAACAATTAAGATATGATAGAAGTACTCAATAATTTATTGTCGTTTACTGTTGAAAATGAAGTGGTAGAATTTAAAGAAGCCAAAAACCAATTTGATAAAGATAAATTGGGCAAATACTTTTCTGCATTGAGCAATGAAGCAAACCTTAAAGGGCAATCTCATGCTTGGTTGTTGTTTGGTGTAAAAACGATAAAAGCGTTGTTGGCACAAGCATTACCGATAATCAAATTAACGAGTACAAGGCAGAAATAGCAAATCATACCAGTCCTAAGCTTTCATTTATTGACATACATAAGGTAAATTATCAAGGATTGGATGTGTTGCTATTAGAAATTCCTGCTGCACCACAAGGTACTCCCGTTTCTTGGAAAGGTCATAGATACGGTAGAGATGGAGAAAGTCTTGGCGGACTGAACGATTATGAATTAAAAAAATACAGTCGCAAGTTGAAAAAACAGATTGGAGTTCGAAGATTATAGAACATGCTACTTTAAGCGATTTGTCTCAAGAAGCCATTCTTATGGCACGCAAACAATATGCAGAAAAAAATGCCAAGCTTAGGGAAGAAATCCAAAAGGGGGATGATGCTACTTTTTTAAACAAGGCAAAAGTTTGTATTAACGGCAAAATAACCAACACAGCTATTTTACTTTTAGGGAAGCCGGAGTCTGAACATTTTATTTCTCCAGCAACGGCAAAAATTTCATGGATATTAAAAGACAGAGATAATATAGAAAAAGACTATGAGCATTTTAGCTGCCCCTTACTTTTGGAAGTTGAAAATGTAAAGTCAAAAATTAGAAACCTGAAATACAGATACATTAAAGACGGCACGTTGTTTCCTGATGAAGTGGACCAATATGACCCCTACATTCTTAGAGAGGCTTTAAATAATTGCATTGCTCATCAGGATTACACCATGGGCGGAAAAATAAATGTGGTGGAACATGAAGATGGTAGGTTAACCTTTGCTAATTCAGGTGCTTTTATCCCTGAAAGTATAGAAAAAATAATAGAAGCTGATGCTCCTGAAACTAATTATCGCAATCCCTTTCTAGCCAATGCTATGGTCAATCTAAACATGATAGATACCATTGGAAGTGGAATAAAGAAAATGTTTGTCATACAAAAGAACAAGTATTTCCCTTTACCCGATTATGACTTTAGCAATGAAAAAATAACGGTTCAAATAACCTGAAAAGTTGTTGATGTTAATTACGCTCGCAAGTTAGCCGAGTTAAAAGATTTAGGGTTACTGGAAATAATGCTTTTAGACAAGGTAGCTAAGAACAAGCCAATCACTAATGATGAAGCCCGACAATTAAAATCTAAAAACTTGATTGAAGGCAGAAAACCAAACTATCATATTTCATCATCTGTAGCTAATGTAACTAGTGAAAAAGCTAAATATATCAAGCAAAGGGGCATTGATGATAACTACTGCATGAAAATCATACTCGACTATATTAAAGAGTTCAAAGTAGCATCTCGTTCAGAAATTGAAGAATTGGTTTTAAGTAAACTACCAGATATATTGAACGAGACTCAAAAAAGAAATAAAGTTAAAAACCTACTTCAAAAATTAAAAGGAAACAATAAGATTAAACTCAACGAAAAACGAAAATGGATTTTAGACGAGATTTAGACGAGATTTAGACGAAAGTTGGCTGGTAATTCTGAAGAAATAAGTTTTAAAACGCTGTATATCAACATTAAACAAAAATAATTTAAAATACCTAAACCAAAATAACTTTCACATTTTTAGACGAACGAAATCGAACCTATAAAATAGATAATAAAATAAGGAAGCCTACAACAATTTGACGCATATATTTCAGCATTTAGTTCACTTATATTTTTGAATAGTTCATCTTTTGCCTTCAATTCTTCTAAACTGATTTGTTTGCTTGCTTTTTTCGATAAAATATTGGATTCAAAATCTATTTGAATGAAAGGAAGAAAACAAATTTTAACTAAGTCGAAGTTTTCCTTATAGTGCTCCAGAACTGGAACCTTTTCGTTAGGATAAATATGTTTGTCTTCGATTATTTTCATTCTTCTTAATTGAAGGCAACTTATATATAGGTCTGACACCGTTAGACCTATACAACCACATTTGTATAGGTAGGTCTGATAAAATTTAAAAATCTGTCAGACTTATTTTTCTTCAAATATATAAAAATTAGCTTATAAATCACTCAACCTTAGAGCAGATTCCCGATAATTTTTTCCGTTACACTACAAAATTTCAGGGATGACGTTTAACAAGATGTCACAAACTCCAAAAAGGTGTTAAACTGAAGCTTTTTATCAAAGTTATTGACAGCAAATTGGTAACCGTTGTTGCCCATTTCGTGGCGTAAGGTTTTATCGTTAATGAGTTTTTCTATTTGGCGAGCAAAAACTTTTACATTAAAAGCTGGCACTAAAAACCCGGTAGTGTTGTTATGAATAAGCTCCGGATTACTGCTGATATCAAATGCAATACAGGGTAATTTATGTGTCATGGCTTCGGCAAGTACAAAACCAAAACCTTCCCACTTAGCAGTGGAGACAAAAATGTCTATGTTATTCATAAATGCATTCATGTCTTTTACAAAACCTAATAATTTTAGCTCGTTTTCTAACTGGTTAGTTTCAATTAACGCTTTTAATTCATCATATCTGGGGCCATCTCCAGCAATGTGTATTTCAAAAGCTACGTTTTTAGCTTTTAAAATACTGGCGATATCCACTAAGTAATGTTGTGCTTTTTGGGTAACCAATCTACCAGCATTTCCAATAATTATTGTTGGAGAAGTGTTGGTTTTTTCTGTTGTAGTAAAAGCTGAAAAATCTATGGCATTATAAATTATTGCCGATTTTTTAGTATTGATTATGTCCTCAAAATTTTTAACCATTAAGGCTTTTGTAGCAGCAGAATTAAAAATAAAATGCGTGATTACTTTTTTAAATAACCAAGTGGTAAGGGTTTTCTTTTTTACCTCAACAGCAATACCTCTGCGGTAAACAACTGATGGCACTTTAGCCATATAAGCTGCTAATCCGCCTGTTTTTAAATCCACCGGACTATTAAAAACTACTGTAGTAATTTTATTATCTTTAAAAAATTGAGTGAGTTTTTTTACTTTAGTCACCGATAAAAACCCCAACTTGCTATTGCGAATAGGAAATTGCATCACCTTGGTGGAGGCTAATTTTTCATTTAACACACTGTGTGGCGAGGACACAAAAAATGTTGAAATACCTTGTTCGCTTGCCATAACTGCGGCTTCATAATGCCATTTTTCTCCTCCACCCCAAAAGGTAGTGGTGTTAAAAAAACAGATATTTTCCGGTTGCGAATTCAAGTTATTTTTTGCTTGTTTGTAAGTTTTTAAGTTTACTGTATTTCAAATATTTAGCGTAAGCAGAATTTTTACAAATAATGTATCCGTACTTGCCATCTAATATTCCTAATTTTAGAATATAATCTCTAAAAAATTTGAATACCGTTTTATAAACTATTTTAAAATCATTACTCTTTATGCCTTTCTCGAAAGCTGCTTTTGAGCTAATATCTGTAAAGTAGGCTATTTGTTTTAAATGCTCATCAATACTATTAAAAGAATAATGTAAAATATCTTCATTGATGTGCTGCGTAGTTGTTTGAGGCTGCATTATTACTTTATCGTGCGGATTAACACCTCCCCATTTTCCTTTGTTTTTATTCCAAAGACGTGTTTTTTTATCGGGATACCAACCGCAATGTTTTATCCATTTACCACAAAAGTTGGTCAACCTATTAAAACTATAAGCATCTTTTGTGCAGTTGGTTTTAATGTGCTTTACTTCCTCTAATAACTTATCTGAAAGTGCTTCATCAGCATCCAAAGAAAGAACATAATCAAAATTGGCTTGAGCAAGTGCGTAGTTCTTTTGCTCAATATGTCCTTCAAACGGATGTTGAATAAACGTTACTTTATATTCCGAACAAATTTTTTCGGTATTGTCGGTAGAAAAAGAATCTACTACAATAATTTCATCAGCAATAGGTAAAACAGATTGAATACAACGAGCAATGTTTCTTTCTTCATTGTAAGTAATAATCACAACCGAAACAGGAGTTGACATGAGCTGCTAATAATGAATTTATAAAAACAGACTGCTTTAATTTTTAATTAAAAAGTCGTCTTTTTTAATGGTAATTTCATCAAAAGTAGCAAATTGGATGTAAACAAACAATTCTTTGTTAATGTTGGCATACATTCTATCTACGTCAAATTCAAAAAGTTCTCCACTTACAGGGTTTAATGTTTCTCTGAAATTGGGCATGTGGTAAGCTACTACTTCATTAATTTCTCCATCAACATCAGTAACCGCAATTCTTATAAAAGGTTGGGAATTAAGTACAGAATCAATTACTTCAGGTTTAGATTCAGTATCAACCATTTCGTAATAAATTTTTTCGTATCGCTCTAAATATTCCAAAATTCTATTAGCAGGAGCTTTTACTTCTTGGTCGTTTTTATCAGTCATAATAAACGAAGTATCTTTTTTGATGATGTTAAAAGATTGCTCAGGTTTTTCGTAATAAGTAACTTCTAATTTTTGAATATCTTGAGCTTGATATTTAAAAATAGCAGCATCTCTCCATTGTTGAGCGTCAGTAAAAAATCGAGAGTTTAAATACCCTTTAAAACCAAGAATATGCATAATAAAAGGAACAGAAGACTTCACGCCCTTTGTCTCTAACAACATATAGGTTCCTGTTTGATCCATAGTAGAGCCTCCTATATAATAAATTTTAGATGGTTGCCCACCACCTTGGTAAATTTCTACTTTAGTACCTTTAGTAGCAATGCTTTTTATAATGTTATCTTGTGCTGATTTAGGAACAGGAGCTTTTACGGCTATTCGGCTAAAGGTTTTCATTAGTAACCTAATGTTATCTGGTCTGGCATCGTACTTATTATTTACCAACCAAGATTTTTCGCCTTTCACTAGGGTAACGTGCTTACCTTGGTTGTCAACAATAAAAATTTTGGTAATGGAGTTAGTATCTTCAACCGCAAAATCTAATTTCGCTCCTTCAACATTATAAGTGGTACCTCCTTGATTAAAATACAAGTAAGCAGCAACAGCTACAGCAAGTAATAAAACTAGAATAATTAATTTGTTGTTATTTTTCATAATTTATATTTTTATTTTCATTTAATAACGATGAGCTTCACTCATCGCTTTATAAATCACGCTCCTTCGGAGCTTGTATTAATTTAGTATATTTTCATCAATTGTGAGGCTAAATTATAATGTTCGAGTTGGAGGCTTTCGCAGTTTTGAAAATCAGGAGTTTACTTTTGTAAATAACTGGTTTTTAAAACAAGTATAACGAACAAATCGGACATTATAAATAGTCTCTATTTGGTGTATTTTCTCTTTCTATAAAAGAAATGAGCAATACCAAACAGCAACATTATTCCTACGGGTAAAACCGTATTGAAAATCTGCCAAGTAACTTTTTCTTCTTTAATAATAGTATGGTCTAAAAGTCTTATTTTAAATTTCTTTGTTCTTACACTCATCAATCCATTGTCGTTACACAAATAATTCATTACGTTCAGCATAAAATCTGCATTACCATATTGTTGTTTGGTATATCTATCTAACCCTAAAGGCATGTATTCATTGGTACTTGGATTTACTGCATTTCTAGCAATATCGCCATCGGCAATAACTATCATTTTGTTAGGCTTACTTTTTTCTCTAAAAGCAATTTCGTTGGCTTCTAAAATTTGTGGCGGCACTCTGTTTTTAAATACCGATTCAAAACTACCTTCGAGCAATGCCGCTGCAACTTGATGTCCTTTATTAAATTGACTTTGGTCGGGTTCAAACCTTAAAAACGATAGACTTACCCTAGTTGGAGCACTTGATACTTTGGTGTATTGAGATGATTTTAAAAGTCCAATCTTTGTAATCCCTGCTTTATTAATCGTATCAATGGTACTAGTAAATTCTCCCTTAACAGCATTAAGGTTGTTTACTATTGGATGACTGTTTGCGGGAGTTAATAGCGGAAAGAAATACCAAGGAAAAAGTTCTGTTTTGGGCTGATTTCCCACAGTTCCAGTAACAATCGGTATGGGTGCCGATTGCAAATCCTGAATAAGGTTAGTATTCACCCTAACACCATAGGTAAATAATTGGTCGTCTAAATTCAAATCTTGAGGAATAGCCATGGTAACATCCGAAGTTCTAAGACTATCCATGCTAGCAAAAACGGGGTCTATCATCCAAACTACTTTTCCGCCATACATAATGTATTGATCGATAATAAATTTATCTTTTTCAGTGAATTTCTGTGTTGGTTTCGCAATAATAATAGCGTCATACTTCGGACGAACAACAAACTCCTGAGTAGAATCTTTCATGGTTCTTTCGGTAAGACTGAATAACTCTCCATTTATTTTAATTCTGTCTATGCTATAAAATTCTGCTAAGGAAGTAGATAAAGAAGCTACTTCATATTTATTCAATTCTCCATGCCCATCAATAAAAGCAATTTTAGGCTTTAATTCTGTGGTAAGATTGTAAATGGCATTGGCGATTTCATACTCCAATCCTTCAATAGAGCTATTTATCATATTAATAGGATTACTGCCTAATTTACTTTTTAACAACTGAACAGGAATTTCTTTTCCTTTATAAAAAAAGATAGCTCCTGGCCAAATCAGTTTATTAGAAAAGCCATCGGTAGTTTTTTCGTTTAAGTCTGTAGGTTGTAGTCCTTGTTTAAAAAGCTGCTGATAAATTTCTTTGGTAATTTTTTCGTCACCACTTTCGGCAGGATTGATAAATTCATAATCTAAATTATCGTTAGAATATGCCCTGAACTCATCCAACATCTCCCGCGTTTCATCACGCATTTTTTTGTAGGCAGCAGGAAAATCTCCTTCTAAGTAAACTTTTACATAAACAATATCATCTAAGTTTTTTACTAATTCTTTAGAAGCATTAGAAAGCGAATATCTCTTTTCAGAGGTAAGGTCAAAACGCTCAAAAAGCAATGACGCTGAGAAGTTGATAAAGACAATCAGCAAAATTCCTATTGCTAACGAAGATAAATCTCTGTTTCTATTTGCGTTGTTTTTTACCATTTTCTGCTTGCCAATATGGTTTTCGTTAATAATAAAAACAAAAAGATAACACTTAAAAAGTAAATTACATCTCTGGAATCGATTACTCCTCTACTCATTGATCGATAATGTTCATTGATTCCCAATTTTATAATAAATGCATCAATAGTCCCGAAAAGCTCTAACGCACTAATAGCATCGAAACCTGCATAGCAAAAGAAGCATAAAAATACTGCTATTAAAAAAGAGATGATTTGATTGTTGGTAATGGCACTGGCAAATAAGCCTATGGCAACAAATACGCTTCCTAAAAACAACAAGCCGAAATAAGAACCCCAAGTTGCTCCTGTATCAATATTTCCGGGAGGACTCCCTAATTGGTAAACAGAATAAAAATAAACTAAAGTGGGTAAAAGTGAGAAAAACACCAATGAAAAACCAGCAATGTATTTAGCCAACACAATTTGGAAATCTGTAATTGGCTTGGTTAAAAGCAATTCTATGGTTCCTGTGCGGCTTTCTTCAGAAAACAAGCGCATGGTAATGGCGGGAATTAAAAACATAAATACCCAAGGACCAATATAAAAAAGAGAACCAATGCTAGAAAAGCCGTTGTCCAAAACATTATAGTCGCCAGGGAAAACCCACATAAAGAGACCAATAGTAGTAAGAAACACAGCAATAACAATGTATCCGACTAATGAGCCTAAAAAACTTCTAATTTCTTTGTTGATGAGCGTTAGCATCTATCTTATTTCAGGTTTTTGTTGAAAAAAATCAAAAGTACAATTTTTTATGCGACTTAAAATTTAAAATTTGTTAATGATAAGCCCCTTTTCGGAAAGTTTTTAAACTAATGCTTTGTAAGTGATTAAAAAATTGTAAATTTGCACTCCATTTAGGGAGAGCGAGACAACTTTATTTAAAAATATATCGCGGGGTAGAGCAGTTGGTAGCTCATCGGGCTCATAACCCGAAGGTCGTCCGTTCGAGTCGGGCCCCCGCTACTAAAACCTCAGATTACTCTGAGGTTTTTTTGTTTATTGAATTTACATCATAAATTTATAATGTAAATTTGGAGCTTAAATTCAAAAGTTATGAAACACTTTTCACTAACGGTTTTTTTAATAGCAAACACACTTTTAGCTTGGTCGCAATACAAACAACCTAAATTGGTTGTGGGCATTGTAGTAGATCAAATGCGTTACGATTACATTACTCGTTTTTGGAATAAATTTAGTGATAATGGGTTTAAAAAATTAATAAATAATGGGTTTAACTGCGAACAAACCCATTTCAACTATATGCCTACCTATACTGCTCCTGGTCATGCCTCAATTTTTACAGGAACTACACCAGCAAATCATGGTATTATTGCCAATACTTGGTACAACAAAACCAATAAGAGCAATACTTATTGTACAACTGACGAAAACTTCGTATCTGTTGGCACAAGTACTGATATGGGAAAAATGTCACCCAATAAATTGTTGGTTACTACTGTTGCGGATGAGTTAAAAACCGCTAATAATCAATCTAAAGTAATAGGAATTTCTATTAAGGATAGGGGAGCTATATTACCTGTTGGCCACCTTGCTGATGCTGCCTACTGGTATGCGGGTGAAAATGAAGGAAAATGGGTTTCGAGTACTTACTACATGCAACAATTACCTAAGTGGTTAAATGAATTAAATAAAAAAAATACTGCGAATACCTATTTACAACAACCGTGGGAAACACTTTTGCCCATAAACGATTATACTGAAAGTATTGCCGATAATAACATTTACGAAGAAGTTTTTGAAGGCGAAAAAACTCCTGTTTTTCCACATAATTTACCAGCATTAAGAAGAACAAATAAAAATTACGATTTAATAAAATCAACTCCTTTTGGAAACACCATTCTGAAAGAGTTGGCTTTTGAGGTTATTAAAAATGAACAATTAGGTAAAGACCATATTACTGATATGCTTACCATTAGCTTCTCTTCAACAGATTATATAGGACATCAGTTTGGACCTTATTCCGTAGAAATTCAAGATACATATTTACGTTTAGACAGAGAAATTGCGGAGTTATTATTTTTTTTGGAAAAACAAGTAGGCGAAAATGAATTTATGGTATTTCTAACTGCCGACCATGGCGTGGTTAACGTGCCTCAACTTGCTATTGATAATCAACTTCCTGGTGGTTATTTTGAAGAAAAAAAAACTTTAGAGAAAATAAATACACTGTTTTTTGAAATGTTTAATGTGCAAAAATTAGTGGAAAACTTATCAAATTACCAACTATTTTTTAATCATGCATTAATTAAAGAACATCAATTAAATTTAATTGATATAGAAAATGCAGCCGTTAATTTTATGTTAACACAAGAAGGAATTGTAAAAGCAGTTTCCTCAACCAATTTAAAAGCAACAGAATTTTCCGATAAAATTATGGGAAATGTACAAAGAGGATTTCATCAGGTTCGTTCGGGAGATGTACTGTTTGTACTTGCTCCAGGTTGGATAAATAAATGGAACACCAAAGGAACCACACACGGTTCGCCATATAACTACGATACTCACGTACCTTTGCTTTGGTATGGAACCAATATTAAAAAAGGTGTTCGAAAAGAGCAGTTAGCTATTACAGATATTGCAACCACACTCTCTGTGTTGCTAAACATTTCTTTGCCAAGCTCTTGCGATGGAAGTGTGATTGAAGAGCTAATTAAATAAAAACAAAACCTCCTATTTTTTTTACTTTTTTTAAACGTAGGTGTAATAGAAACCAAATAAGTTTTGTTATAAAGTTTTCATGTATATTCTTTAAAATTAAAGAAGATGTTAATTATGAAAACTAGAAGAAAAATCCCTCAAAAAATCCTTAAAGTTTTTTAGGATAGTAGTACTTTTGGGGTATGATAACACAAGAGCAATTAAAAAAATTAGCTGATCGCCTGGAAGCGTTAAGGGGGTATCTTTGACATACCTGGGAAAACAATACAATTAGAAGAAGAACAGCAAAAAACTGAAGATCCTAACTTTTGGGACAACCCTGATGAAGCGGAAAAGCAACTTAAGGTAGTTCGCAATATAAAAGTTTGGGTAGATGCTTTTAATGAGCTTAAAACCATGTTAGGCGATTTAGAGGTGCTTTATGAATTCCATAAAGAAGGCGAAGCTACTGAAGAAGAAATCGACAATCAATACAACCTTACATTAGAAAAATTTGAAGATGTTGAATTTAAAAACATGCTTAGTTCTGATGAAGATAAACTAAGTGCTGTGCTTCAAATTACGGCTGGTGCTGGTGGTACCGAAAGTTGCGATTGGGCTTCCATTCTGCTACGAATGTATAAAATGTGGGCTGAAAAAAACAACTACAAACTTACTACACTAGATTACCAAGATGGAGATGTTGCTGGCATAAAAACCGTTACCATAGAAATTGAAGGCGATTACGCATTTGGTTACCTTAAAGGTGAAAATGGTGTACACCGTTTGGTGCGTGTAAGTCCATTTAATGCTCAAGGTAAGCGTATGACTTCCTTTGTTTCTGTTTATGTTTACCCTTTAGTTGATGATACTATTGATATTGTAATCAATCCTGCAGATATTACTTGGGATTTCGCTCGTTCGGGAGGTGCCGGAGGGCAAAATGTAAACAAAGTAGAAACAAAAGTAATACTTAAACACCTGCCTACTGGCATTATGATTACTAATTCAGAAACCCGTTCTCAATTAAAAAACAGAGAAAAAGCCATGCAGTTATTGAAATCGCAACTTTATGAAATTGAAATGCGAAAAAAACTGGAAGCTCGTTCTGAAATTGAAGATAGTAAAATGAAAATTGAATGGGGAGCTCAAATAAGAAGTTATGTGTTAGACGACAGAAGAGTTAAAGACCATAGAACCAATTTTACAGTGAACGACCCCGATAAAGTATTGTCTGGCGAATTAGACGGTTTCCTGAAAGCTTATTTAATGATGTTTGGAAAAAATTAAATCAACGTAAAACTGAGGAACATTGCAACAGAATTGAAAAAAAAGTAACTCACCCCCAAGTTATCGAAAGATAACTTGGGGGTGAGTCGAAATAAATTAATGAACAAATGAAACAAGCCATACCTAACTTTAAACACACTCGTCAATGATTATTGGGTTTGTGTATTTAGAGGAGCTTGAGAGAATTTATAAACTATAAATCATGAAAATATACCACAATCCAAGATGTAGTAAAAGCAGGGAAACTTTACAAATTATTCAAGATAAAGGTGTAGATGTTGAAATAATTGAATATTTAAAAGACATTCCATCAAAAACAGAATTGTTGGATGTACTCAAAAAGTTAAAGCTAAATGCTGAAGACATTACTCGTAAAACTGAAACAGACTACAAAGAAAACTTTAAAGGAAAAAAACTATCTAACGAACAATGGGTAGAGGCTATGATTAAATTTCCTAAGTTAATAGAAAGACCAATAGTGGTAAAAGGGGATAAAGCCGTTGTTGGACGACCACCTGAAAAAGTAATAGAATTAATGTAAAAGAATTATTTATCTTCTTCTAAACCAGCCAATTCTCTTATAAAACGAGGGGCGATTTTGTTGATAAAGAATAATTTAAGCGAACCTGGGATAACAACTGTAAACAAAAACATTAACACCCACATTGCTAAAAAGAAAATGAAGAAAAAGAATATCCAACCTAATGTTTGCATAACTAATAAGAATTAAATTTGTGCGTGTAAAAGTAAAAAATTAACTGCTAATAAATAAAATATTCATTAAAAAAATAAAAAAAATGGAATACAGAATTGAAAAAGACACTATGGGAGAGGTAAAAGTGCCTGCCGATAAGTATTGGGGAGCACAAACAGAGCGTTCAAGAAATAACTTTAAAATTGGACCAGCTGCCTCTATGCCCCTAGAAATTGTTTATGGTTTTGCTTATCTAAAAAAAGCTGCTGCTCATGCTAATTGCGAATTGGGCGTTTTAGCTCAAGAAAAAAGAGACTTAATTAGTCAAGTATGCGATGAAATTTTAGCAGGTAAGCACGATGATCAATTTCCATTGGTGATTTGGCAAACAGGTTCTGGTACACAAAGTAATATGAACGTAAATGAGGTAGTTGCGAATAGAGCTCAAGAATTAGCAGGAGGAAAAATTGGAGAAGGAGAAAAAGCCATTCAACCTAATGATGATGTGAATAAATCCCAATCCTCAAACGATACTTTTCCTACAGGAATGCATATTGCTTGCTATAAAATGGTGGTGGAAAGAACCATTCCAGGTGTAGAAAAACTAAGAAATACGCTAAAAGAAAAATCGGAAGCTTTTAAAGATGTAGTAAAAATAGGTAGAACGCACCTTATGGATGCTACCCCACTAACTATTGGACAAGAATTTTCGGGATATGTTTCTCAATTAGACCACGGAATTAAAGCGTTGAATAACACCTTAGCACATTTAGCAGAATTAGCTTTAGGTGGTACTGCTGTTGGTACCGGATTAAATACTCCTGCCGGTTATGATGTTTTGGTTGCTAAAAAAATTGCTGAATTTTCGGGCTTACCATTTATCACTGCTGAAAATAAATTTGAAGCGTTAGCTGCACACGATTCTCTTGTTGAAACACATGGTGCTTTAAAACAACTGGCTGTAGCCTTAAATAAAATTGCTAACGATATTAGAATGATGGCTTCAGGACCACGCTCCGGAATTGGGGAATTAATCATTCCTGCAAACGAGCCTGGTTCTTCTATTATGCCAGGAAAAGTGAACCCAACACAATGTGAAGCGTTGACTATGGTTTGTGCTCAGGTAATGGGTAATGATGTTGCTATTACCGTTGGCGGAACGCAAGGACATTATGAGCTAAACGTGTTCAAACCAATGATGGCTTATAACTTATTGCAAAGTGCTGAATTAATTGGAGATGCCTGCGTATCGTTTAATGATAATTGTGCTGTTGGTATTGAGCCCAACTACCCTGTAATTGAAAAATTATTAAATAACTCATTAATGTTAGTTACGGCTTTAAATACCAAAATTGGTTATTACAAAGCTGCCGAAATTGCTAATACAGCACACCAAAACGGAACAACACTAAAAGAAGAAGCCATACGTTTAGGTTATGTTACAGCCGAACAATATAATGAGTGGGTTAAACCAGAAGATATGATAGGAAGCTTGAAAGAATAAATTGAAGATAATAAACATAAATTTTTCTTCTTATTTTTACAACATTATGAATGAAACAAAAAACAGTGCAGTCCAAATTACGGATTGGGTAAATCATTATTCGGATGATCTTTATTCTTGGGCATACCATAAAACCTCAAACAAAGAATTAGCCGAAGATTTGGTGCAAGAAACCTTTATGGCGGCTTTTAAAGGGGTTGATAATTTTGAAGGAAACAGTTCTCCAAAAACTTGGCTTTTTAGAATTCTTAATAATAAAATTATAGATTATTATCGTCAGAAAAAGAATTTTAACCACACCTCTATAGATGAAAATGAAAGCATAAAAAATACTGATAAACTTTTTGACGAAAATGGTCATTGGGAAACTCCTACCTCCTTTTCCGATAAAGAAGAACACTTATTAGATAACCCCGATTTTAATAAAATTTTAAAAAAATGCATAGACATTTTGCCCGAAAACTGGGCGTTTGCTATACGATATAAATACATTGTAGATAAAAGTGCTGTAGAAATTTGTAAGGAATTAAATATTTCTACGTCCAATTATTGGCAAATCATACATAGAGCAAAATTACAGCTTAAAGTATGTTTAGAAAAAAACTGGACTAACTAAAAAACTATGAGCTTCTTAAAACTATCCTGTAAAAAAGCCACCGAAATGGTGGAACAAGAAAAGATAGAATCCCTTTCTTTTGTTGACAAAGTAAAATTAAAACTACATTTATCTGTTTGTAAGGCTTGTCAAGGATACCAAAAACAAAGCCAACTGATAGATTCTTTTTTTAGTAGAGAAAATCATGAATTACATGATAATGAACTTGGAAAAGACATTCCGCTAGAAGAAAATCCAAAACTTAAAGAAGATATATTAGCAAAACTAAATCAAAAATTATGAATTGTAAATTTCAATTAATTGCCATTTTTATTGGCTTGTTCTTCTCTTGCTCCTCTCCGCAACCCGAAAATGAAGAACCAATAACTGAAAAACAAGAAGAAGTTAAAGAAACTCCTAAACGAAAGTTTCCCAATGCTCTTGAAAACGGAAAGTTTTTAACAGTTGATGACAAACGCATGATGTATGGAGGAGAAGATTCTACTTGGCATTTTGATGTTTCTAATTTAACCTTAAAAGAAGAAAACTTTCATTTTGGAATTGGAAGAGAAAGGTTTCATGCACTTATCAAACCCGAATATATTTCTATAGAAGAAGCCGAAAAAGATACCGCTATTACTGATTCTTCACGGTTCTTATTTGTAAATATTAATGGCGATGTTCGTGCTTACAGTGTTGATTTATTAACCCACCACGAAATTGTAAACGATGTAGTAGGCGGAGAACCAATTATGGCTGCTTATTGTGTTTTGGCGGATTTGGGAGCTATTTATACCCGTAAACTTGGTGGCAAAGTGTTTACATTTGCGTTAAGCGGTTATACCTATTTTGATGAAGAAGTTTGGGATGGGTTAGATGGTTTTGTTTTTTGGGATAGAGAAACCGAAAGCACTTGGTGGCCACTTATCGGGAAAGCTGTTTCAGGACCTATGCTTGAAACCAACTTAATAGAATACAATAAAGAAAGTTGGGAAGACATCACTTGGGCAGCAATTAAAGCCAAAAACATTCCTGATGTAAAAGTGCTAAAAAGTGGTCAAACTATGGAGCCACCTAAAACCTGGAAAAAATTTACCGAAAAAGACATAAAGGAAATTAAAGCTACTCTATGAGTGTGGAGTTAATTTTTATTTACAATGCAAAATCAGGTTCTGTAAATTCCCTTATCGATATTTCGCATAAAATAATTTCTCCTTCAACTTACCCATGTTCTTTATGCTCCATTACTCATGGTAATTTCGGAGCAAAAGAACAATGGAAAAACTTTTTAAATGAGTTGAACGTAAATGCTACTTTTTTATACAAAAACCAACTCCAAAAAATAAGTTTTAAACCCAATCAAGTGCCGTGCGTCTTACTTAAAACCGAGCAAGAAAATATTCAAGAAATTATCACTGCTGAAGAACTAAACAGTTTTTCAACATTATCAGAATTGATAACTGTTTTAAAATTGAGTTTATCTAAATTAAATGCTGAATAGAAACTTGAAACATTTCAATAAAATAACAACCGCATTTGTTTTAACTAGTTTTTTAATAAGCTCATTTTTTTCATGCAAAAATGCTGACCCAGAAAATACTGAAATGCACCGACTGTGTGGTGCAGATTTTTGTTCGGCAAATGGAGGTTATGAATTAACAACCCTTTTAGAAGACTCATTTATTTATCCTCCTGTTAAATTTGCAGTTCAGTTAATAAATGCCACTTCCACTAACAACAATACCATTAACCCTAAAAATATTGAAAGTGAATTGAATTATGTTTTTAAAGAGGCAAACCTTTCATTCTTTGTTAACCCACACATTCATTTCTTACAAACCAATCACAATATCGACACCATTTTTAATGACAACACTATTAGAGATGCCATTTTACAGCAGTTTAACACTAAAAACAACATCAATATTTATATAGTAGCAAAAGGAAAATCGCTAAACGGTTACACCAATGTGTTGACAGAAAATTTTAACAGGTACAAAAATTCTCCTTTTAATTATCTGTTTATTAATGAAAAAGCCTTGTTCAATGGGAATACCATTCAACATGAGGTGGGGCATTTTTTCGGATTACAACACACTTTTGGTAAAAGTCCGGTAGAATTAAGTACCGATGAATTGCCTGATGGAACTAACTGTAAAGAATCGGGTGATTATGTTTGTGACACTCCTTCCGACCCTAATGGAAAAATTGATCAAAATTGCAACTTTTTAGGACTACATGATGGCTCTGAATATCCTGTTAATCCTGATATCCATAATTTCATGAGTTACTACCCTTCTCACTGCAAAATGAAATTTTCATCTCTACAATATAAACTGATGCACAATTTTGCCAACAAATACCGTAAATATCTCTCTACTTTATAGACTTTTGTAAGGAATTTAAATTTATATCGACTAATCTTTTAAACTTTTTTAATTATGGCAAATAACTATTACGATTCATCCGATTTAAAAAAATTTGGCGAAATAACCGAATGGAGCGAAGAACTAGGAGATAAGTTTTTCGAATATTACGGTAAAGTATTTGAAGAAGGTGCTTTATCTGCTCGTGAAAAATCATTAATTGCCTTAGCAGTTTCGCATGTAGTACATTGTCCGTATTGCATAGATGCTTACACCAAAGATGGTTTGCAGCGAGGCATTACTAAAGAAGAAATGATGGAAGCCGTGCATGTTGGAGCTGCCATTCAAAGTGGTGCAACATTGGTACACGGTGTTCAAATGATGAATAAACACAAAAAACTTTCGATGTAATTTATGGCTACAAAATCATTGTTTGCAAGAAATAATAAACTCTCCGAACCCAAAGAACAATTGCGGTTTCTTTCTAATGGCATTTTTGCCGATGGAAAATTACCCTTGTTTGCCGAAAAATTGAAATCAAGCAAACAATTTCCGCTAAAACCCAACACCATAGAAATTCTGCAAATCAATGTTGGCTATATGTGCAATCAGGTTTGTGCCCATTGCCATGTAGATGCTGGTCCCGACCGTAAAGAAATTATGACCCGTGAAACCATGCAGCAATGTTTGGATGTGATAAAAAATACCGGAGCTCATACACTCGATTTAACTGGTGGAGCACCCGAAATGAACCCAAATTTTAGATGGTTTGTTGAGGAAGCCTCAAAAATTGGTGTTAAGGATTTTATTGTTCGCTCCAATTTAACCATTATTCGCTCCAACCCAAAGTATTACGATTTGCCGGAGTTTTTCAAAAAACACAACATTCATGTAGTTTCTTCCATGCCACATTATACGCAAGACATGACCGACAGACAAAGAGGTAGCGGTGTTTTTAAGCTATCCATTAAAGCGTTGGAAGAACTAAATGCTGTGGGTTATGGAAAAGAAGGTAGCGGCTTACAACTCGATTTAGTGTATAACCCAACAGGGGCTTTTCTTCCTGCCGACCAACAAGCATTGGAAAACGATTTTAAAAAAGCTTTAAAACGAGATTTCAATATTGAGTTTAACAACCTTTTTGCCATTACTAACTTACCCATAAGTCGCTTTTTGGAATACTTAATTGCTTCCGATAATTATGAAGAGTATATGTATGCGTTGGTAGAAGCATTTAACCCAACGGCTGTTGCTAATGTAATGTGTAAAAATACCATTTCAGTAAGTTGGGACGGTTATTTGTACGATTGCGATTTTAACCAAATGTTAGATTTAAAAGTGGCAAGCAAAGTGCAGCACATTTCAGCATACAACGAAAAAATGCTACAAAACAGAGAAATTATTACTTCGCAACATTGTTATGGTTGCACTGCCGGGGCTGGTAGTAGTTGCCAAGGGAGTGTTGCCTAAAGAAACAAAACATTAAGAAGTTAAGGGACATTAAGAAAAACATTTCATCAACTTAATGCCTTAATGGTAAAAAGAAAAATGAAAAGAATAACTTACATATTATTATTCCTAATAAACATGCAACAAACCATGGCTCAAAATACAGCATTTAAAAAAGTGTTAGACGACCATATTGCTCAAACTGTTCCTGTTATTTCGGTGGATTCTTTACACCAACACTTTGCTGAATTCACCGTTTTAGATACTCGTGAAATAGAAGAATTTGAGGTAAGCCACATCAAAAATGCTATTCATGTTGGATACAATAATTTTTCCATCAAAAAAGTAAGTAAAGAAATCTCAACCAATAAACCCATTGTAGTTTACTGCTCTATTGGTTACCGAAGCGAAAAAATAGGGGAACAACTTCAGAAAAAAGGGTATAACGTATATAACTTATACGGAGGAATTTTTCATTGGACTAACCAAGGTTATGAAGTAGTAAATTCAACAAAAAAAACGACTAAAAAAGTGCATGGCTACGATAAAAATTGGGGGATATGGCTAACGAAATCGGAGGTAGTTTATGGAAAATAAAAACTTACTTGTCGTTTTTGTAAAAAACATCCGACTTGGGAAGGTAAAAACGCGTCTTGCCCAAACCATTGGCAATGAAAACGCTTTTTTAATCTATAAAGAACTGGTGAAAATTACCGAAAAAGCTACCCAACAGCTTCAAAATTGTACTATTCAAATTTATTTTTCTGATGAAATTGAAGAAACCCAATGGGATAATTGTAAAAAATTTATTCAACAAGGCAATGATTTAGGCGAAAAAATGCAACATGCTTTTCAGCAAGGGTTTACATCAGGATATGAAAAAATTGTTTTAATCGGTTCTGATTTGCCTGCTATTTCTGCATCCATTATTCAACAAGGATTTGATGCATTAAATAGCAACGACATTGTTTTTGGTCCTGCCGAAGATGGAGGGTATTACCTTGTTGGGATGAATAAACTTCATCCTACTATTTTCCAAAACAAACCATGGAGCAATGAAGAATTATTATCGGTAACACTAAAGGAATTGTCAGGTTATAAACTACAACTGCTTCCATTTTTAAACGATATAGATGTATATGAAGACCTAAAAAAACACCCTTTATTACTTCAACTAATTGAAAACCCCGAAACTTTAAACTTTAAACTTCAAACCTCAAACAATAAAATATGAGTTATTTAGAAACTACCAAAAATGTATATAAAGATGCCGCATTAACTCCTGATGTAGGCTTATGCTGTACTACCAACCCTATTTGGGAATTGCCTGGTTTAAAAATCCCAGTAATTATGCAACAAATGAATTACGGTTGTGGAAGCACTGTGCATGCCCGAGATTTAACCAACAATCCTAAAATTTTATATGTTGGCGTTGGTGGCGGAATGGAATTATTGCAGTTCGCCTATTTCTCTAGGCAAAATGCCGGAGTGGTAGGTGTTGATGTGGTAGATGAAATGCTAGAAGCTTCTAAAAAGAATTTTGTGGAAGCCGAAGAACTTAATCCTTGGTTTAAAAAAGAATTTGTTGACTTACGAAAGGGCGATGCACTCAACTTACCGTTAGAAGACAATAGTATAGATGTTGCTGCACAAAATTGTTTGTTCAATATTTTTAAAACAGAAGACTTAAAAAAAGCCATTGCCGAAATGTACCGAGTACTTAAACCTCACGGCAGGTTGGTAATGAGCGACCCTACTTGCGAACAAACCATGAACGAAACACTAAGAAACGATGATCGATTAAGAGCCTTGTGTTTAAGCGGCAGCCTTCCCATCAAAGAATATATAAAAATGCTTACCGATGCCGGTTTTGGTACCATAGAAATTAGAGCCAGAAAACCTTACCGAATTTTATCGCCCAACCATTATCCTACCGAAGAAATCATTTACATTGAGTCGATTGAAGTAGCAGCCATAAAAGACCCTATGCCCCAAGATGGCCCTTGTGTTTTTACTGGAAAAACTGCTATTTATTTTGGCAATGAGGATTTTTTCGATGATAAAAAAGGACACGTATTAATGCAAAATCAACCCTTGGCAGTTTGCGATAAAACCGCCCAAGCACTAAAAGATTTAGGTAAAAACGATATTTTTATCAGCGAAGCTACTTTTCATTATGATGGTGGAGGATGTTGTTAAAATAAAAAAATATGATTTTAATTACACTAATTATAGCCGTTTTATTTCTCTCTTACAGTAATGGAGCAAACGACAATTTTAAAGGTGTTGCTACATTATTCGGAAGTAAAACTACTAGCTACAAAAAAGCTATTTCTTGGGCATCTGTAACTACGTTTGCAGGTTCTATAGCAGCCATATTTTTAGCCCAAACATTAGTAAAAAACTTCTCCGGAAAAGGGCTTGTCCCTGATGAACTTATCCAAAATCCTGCTTTTGCCATTTCTATTGCTTTAGGAGCTGCATTAACTGTTTTTATTGCGACTAAAATTGGCATGCCCATTTCTACTACACACGCTTTAGTTGGAGGACTTTTTGGAAGTGGAGTAATGGCTATCGGAACAGCTTTTAACTTTGCTAAATTGGGAAATACTTTTTTAATGCCGTTAATCGTTAGTCCGCTATTAGCAGCTTCACTTAGTTTAATCGTATATTTAATTTTTCGTAAAGCCAGAGTTGCGTTGGGTATAACCAAAGAAAGTTGTGTTTGTGTGTCAGAAAAACAAACCGTAATTCAAACCAATGATTTAAGTATAGCTTCTTCTCCAAACAACCAAATTGAATTTGCAAGTTGCAAGAAAGTTACCTCAGAGTTTTACGAAGGAACCATTTTTGGCATTACTGCACAAAAAATATTAGACTTACTCCATTTTTTCAGCTCAGGAGTAGTAAGTTTTGCACGTGGATTAAACGATACCCCTAAAATTGTAGGGTTATTAGTTGTTGTAAATACAATTAATATAGAGCTGGGCATGTTCCTAGTCGCTGTTGTTATGGTAATAGGCGGATTATTAAATGCCAAAAAAGTGGGTGTTTTAATGAGTAAAAAAATTACACCAATGAACCACGGTCAAGGATTTACTGCCAATATGATAACAGGATTGTTGGTAACTACTGCCAGTATTCACGGTTTACCCGTTTCTACAACACATGTTTCAGTAGGGTCAATTTTTGGTATTGGTACAGTTACAAAAAAAGCAGACCTAAAAGTAATTTACAAAATTTTATTATCTTGGTTGTTAACACTTCCGATTGCAGCATTGTTGAGTGCAGTTTGTTATTGGGCACTAAATAATTATTTTTAATGATGAGGTTGTTTTTTATATCCTTTTTATTACCGATAACTTTAGTATTTCATGTTAAAGCCCAAAGCCCATGGACGAAAGAAAAAGGCAAAGCCTATATTCAGTTGGGAGCTTCGGGTATTTTTTTTAATAAGGCCCGAATAAATGGAGATAAAGTAACTTTAGGTGAAGATTTTTCTGACATCACGGTTCAAGCTTACACAGAATATGGTATTACCAACAAGTTAGAAGCTCAAGCTGTTTTGCCTTATAAATTTTTGTATTCCAAAAACAAAGCATCTTCTACTACCAACAATTACAACAATTTAGGAAACATCACGTTAGGGTTAAAATATTTGCTTTCAGACAAAAAATGGAAGTTAAGTGCAGGAGTTCAATATTCTCCTAAAACAAGTTCTTTTGATAACAATTCAGGCTTTAGCACAGGATTTAATGCACATACCGTTTTGCCTTATATTACGATTGGTTCAAGCAAAGGAAAATGGTATTATTTTGGAAATATCGGTTATGGTTATCTTAACAATAATTATTCAGATTATTTACGTTTAGTGCTTGAAGCTGGATATAAATTTTCGGAAAAAGGCTATTTAATTTTTGCTGTTGACACTAGAAACATCATCAATAAAGAAGCAGCTTTTTTAAATGACACCAATCAATCTATTTTTTATCTCGATCAACAAAATTATTATGGTGTTGGGTTAAAAGTAAATTATGAGTTTAAAAAGGATAAATTTGGCATCAATTCTTCTGTTTTTGGAGGAATAGATAACGATAATGTTGCCTTAGCTCCATCTTTTAATTTTGGGGTTTATGTTAAACTGTAGCAAATGAATAACTACATTGATATAATTTCCAATTCGTACTCAGGTTATTGGAATTACCTGAAAAACGAAATCATGCTCAAAAATTCGTGGGATAATTACTTCTATGGGTTAATTATTATTTCGGCTATAGTGTTCTTATTAGAATTAATCTTTCCATGGCGAAAAAATCAACCCGTTATTCGTAAAGATTTTTGGCTTGATACCTTTTACATGTTTTTCAACTTCTTTTTACTGAATTTAATTGTTTTTATAGCTCTTTCCAATGTGGCTGAACAACTTTTTAACGATTTTTTAGGCTTTTTCGGGATAACAGTAAACAGCTTTCAACTCATAGATATTGATGCGTTACCTAAAGTAATTGGACTGTTTATTTTCTTTGTTGTTAGTGATTTTATGCAATGGAACACCCACCGTTTGCTGCACCAATTTAATTTTTTATGGAATTTTCATAAAGTGCATCATTCGGTAAAACAAATGGGGTTTGCTGCCCACCTTCGCTACCATTGGATGGAACCTGTTATGTATAAATCATTGTTGTACATTCCCATTGCTTTAATTGGTGGGTTTGACGCTCAAGATGTTGCCATTGTTCACTTTTTTGCCATTACTATTGGTCATCTTAATCATGCCAATATTGGTTGGGATTATGGAATTTTTAAATACATTTTAAACAATCCAAAAATGCATATATGGCATCACGCCAAGCAGCTTCCGGAAAATTTTAAAACCGGAGTAAATTATGGTATTTCTTTAAGTATTTGGGATTACCTTTTTAAAACCAATTATATTCCTCACAGCGGAAAAGACATCGAACTCGGTTTTGAAAATGACGAGCAATTTCCTACCGATTTTATTCATCAGGAACTTTATCCGATGAAAAAATAACTTTATTTTATTTAAGCATTTGCTTAAATAATTAATTTATTTTTATATCTTTGCATTATAAAGCATATAAAAATGGAAAAAAATCAGTCGTGTTCAAGAATATTTGCCGATGAAAAGCAAATCAACAATTGTAAAATAAAGTTGCAAACCAACTCAAATGCCTTTGAGCAATTAAGCAGTCTGTTGGCTCTTGCAGGAAATGAAGTTCGATTGAAAATTTTGTTTTTGTTAGAAGAAGAACATGAACTTTGTCCTTGCGATATTGCTGATATGTTGGAAATGAGTATTCCTGCTATTTCGCAACACCTTCGTAAATTGAAAGATGGAAACGTATTGCAGACCAGACGCTCGGGGCAGACTATTTATTATTCGCTTAAAGCAGAAAACTTAGCATTGTTACAACCTTTTTTTCAACATATCAAGAACCCTGAAAAAGTTGCACTATGAATAACCAAAACAAAAAACCACAAAAAGGAGCATTAGCCACAGGGATTTTAGCTGCTTTAGCTGCTTCATCGTGCTGCATTCCTCCTGTAATTGCAGCTATAGCTGGAGTTGGTGGAGCTGCCGGAGCTTTATCATGGATGGAGCCACTCCGCCCTTATTTAATCGGATTAGCCGTAATAGCCATTGGTTACGCTTGGTACAGTCATTTAAAACCCAAAAAAGATGATGATTGCGGTTGCGAAATCGAAAAGCCAAAATTTTACCAAACTAAAGGATTTTTGGTGGGAATAACTTTGTTCGCCACTTTATCCATTACCTTTCCTTATTATTCAGGCATATTTTATCCAGATAGTCAACAAGAAGCAATTATTTCGGAGAATAGCAACATCCAAAAAGTTAATATCAGGATAGATGGTATGACTTGCGATGCTTGTCAACATCATGTAAATAGTGCAGTAAATGCTTTACCTGGAATAGTGGCTGTAAATTCTTCTTACGAAAAAGGAAATGCCGAAGTGAAATTTGACAATACACAAACTACGGTTGTGGAAATAGAAAAAGCCATTAATTCAACAGGATATAACGTAATAAAAAAATAAGATAATGAAAACAGAACTCCATTCAACCATAGCTTGTCCTAATTGCGGACATCAAAAAGAAGAAACCATGCCCACCGATGCTTGTCAGTATTTTTACGAATGCGAAAACTGCAAAACGGTTCTAAAACCAATCAATAATGATTGTTGTGTGTATTGTAGTTATGGAACAGTTCCTTGTCCACCTATTCAAGAAAATAAAAAGTGTTGTTGAAAAAAATCTAAAAACCTAATTATTAAAATTATCCATTGCTATTCTTGGATAAAAACTTTAAAAAAGACTTGACGGGTGTAAAAAAACAACTTTTTTTCAAGATTTAATTTTATATCAAAGCGATTGCTTAGTTTTGTTTTAATTAATTTATAATGTCACGAACAAAATCATATTCAGAAAATACTGTACTCGAAAATGCTATGCACGTATTTTGGGAAAATGGTTATGAAGCTACATCGGTACGTTTGTTGGAAAAGGAAATGGGTATCAACCAATTTTCTATATATGCTTCTTTTAAAAACAAAAAAACACTATTTATTCGTTCTTTAAAGCAATATAAAGAATATGTAAAAATTCATGTTTTTAAAAACCTTTTACAAGAAAATGCAGGGTTAACAGATTTAGAGTTTTTTTTATATCAAGCTGCAGAATCTGACATAACACATAAGAAAAAAATTGGTTGTTTCGTTGTAAATACAACCGCAGAATTAGGAAACAGTGATGAAGAAATTACTCAAGAACTCCAACAGTATTATCAGTTTATTTTTAACATGCTTAAAAATGTGTTAACCAATGCTATTCGAAAAAAAGAAATTCCTTCATCTACTAATATAGAACAACAGTCCAATTTTTTTATAGGAGTAATGCAAAGTGTTTCTGTAGCTTCAAAAACAATGAATAAACAACAATTATCCGACTTTATAAAAATTGCAATTAATCAAGTAAAACAATAGATAAATCAAAAATTAAAAAACATGGCAGAATTTAAATTACACACCTTTGAAACAGCTCCTGAAGCATCAAAACCATTATTAGAAGAAGCGATAAATCAAAATGGCTTTATTCCTAATTTATACGGAATTATGGCAGAATCGCCTGAGTTATTAAAAGCTTATCGTCAAATGGCAGATTTGTTTAATGCAACTTCTTTTAGCCCAGTTGAAAAAAATATAGTTTGGCTAACTATTAGTTACCAAAACAAATGTCATTATTGTATGACCATTCATTCAATGGTTGCAAATATGTTTAAATTACCTGAAAGTATGGTTGATGCTTTGCGTAACAACAAACCACTAACTGATACAAAACTAGAATCGTTAAGAAAATTTACCATATTACTTGTTGAAAAAAGAGGTTGGGCTTCTGATGAAGATGTACAGGAATTTTTATCGGCAGGATATTCAAAAAAAAATGTATTAGAATTAGTTGTTGGTGTAGGTCAAAAAATCATTAGTAACTATGTAAATCATTTAGCAAACACTCCTCTTGACGATAAAATAGTTGATTTTAAATGGGAAGCAAACACCGTTACCAATTAATTGTTTTATTTTTTAGTAAATGGATAAACAATTATTCATAAAAGTAGAAGCTAACTTATTTTGACCTTTCTTTGAAAATCACATCTTATTTTCAAAGAAAGGACGATAAGAAAAATACCACATCACTAAATAATAAAAACCCACTAATATAGATATTTTAAATACTGTTTTTTGATGGTATTTTCTGCAGGTTTGTTTTGTGGAGTAAACCTATTATTTGAAGTACCTCCTGCTATACTATAATTGGCATACCATTTCCACATAAACCCGCCTAAAAACCATTTCTCATCCCAAAACTGATTAAATAAGGCTTGTAAGGCAGAAGACTGCAGCAGAAGATTTACTTCGCCTTCTTTTCTATCTGAACTCCATGGTTCTTTGGTTGAAAAATTAATACTTCTATAACCAAACTCTGTAAACAATACAGGTTTTTTGGTAATCTTAACAACTTGTTCTATTGATTTTTTATGTGCTTTCCATCCTTTTTCAATTTCAGAAACCGATGGGTTTTTCTTTTCACTCAATGGAAAATAAGCATCAATACCTACAATATCTAACTGATTCCACATTAAAATTTTATCAAACTCATCCCAATTGGCAGCGTAAGTTAATTTGCCTTTATAAATTTTTCTTACTTCAACAACTAAGTTATTCCAATAAGACGGGCGGTATTTTACAAAATTCATTAACTCAGTACCTACACAAAATAGCTCGACATTTAACTCTTGAGCCAACCGAGCATAGTTTAATATAAATTTCGAATACGAATTTTCTAAGGTTTTCCAATCTTGCTCGTTCGACATTTCAATAAAACCAGTGTATTTACCATGCCCTACCCATAGTTGAGGCTTTAACATTACTCTTAATTTTTGTGATTTTAATAGGCTAATGTATTGCGTAATACCTACACTAGTTTCTCCAAACCATTGTCTTTGAGCATTAAAGTAAATCTGAGGTTGGTTTACATCTTTAACAAACCCAAACGGACTAACCGCTACAAAATTAGCATGTATATTTTTTATTGGTAAAAGTTGTTCAACCTGAAGCGAATCGTTTGAAGAAACTAAACTAATCCCATTAATTTTTTTAGTTTGAGCATTTATATTACTGATAAAAAAAACAGTAAATAAACAACCAACTAGAGCATGTTTTAAAATTATCAAGTTAACCAGTTTTTTTAAATTAACAAATACCTAACACCAAAATTATACGACTCTCCTAAACCTGCTCCTCTAGCTTGGAAAAAATTAGAATAAGACATTTCTAAGGTAATATTATTAAATAATTGCATTTTAAAACCTAACCCAGCTAAGGTATAGCCTTGTGCAAAATTATTTCCTAAATCTATTAGTTCAAAATGCTGAAGATAGATTAAAGCAGTATATTTTGACGTAATAAAATAACTTAAAAATGCACTTACTGGAATACCTAAGCTATTGTTTGCATAACGCTCACCAACATTCTGAAATTGGTTAGCATCTTTAGCTTTTCCTCCAAAATTAAAAGCAAAATCAATTTCACTAAAAAGTTGAAATTTTCTACCAGGAAAAGTTTTATCATAAAAAAGTCTGTTTTCAAAAACATAACTTCTTTTATCTAAAAAAAAACGGGGTTGATCTTCAAAAATAGGGGCAAAAAATGAAGTTTGAACCGTGAAATTTTTAACCTCTTTGTTGGGTTGCCATTTTAAACTAATACCAACACTAGTTAATGCTCTTGCTGAATTGTTTTTATTATCAATAAATTTAAGCGGACTCCAACGGTTTTCATTAATGGTATTAGATTTAAAGTTAAAAATAAAACCAAGGTTGGCATTAGATTTTTGAGAAACACCAGTAAATACCTCAAAAGTGGTAGTGAAAAAATTAGAGCGAGGTTCATTTATTATTACTCCGTTATCTTCTCTCTTGTTTTGAGTAAACAAACTATTAAAAACTTTGATATCCCAATTTTGGTCTTTAATTAATTGCGATGGTGTAAATTTTTGCAAATTACTTTGTGAAGTATCTGCTTGAGCAAATCCATAAAAAGAAATACTCCAAAATAATACTACTAATAAAGATTGTTTCATTATTAATTAAACGCTGTAAGGTTAAAATTAAAGACTTTTTTATATAATTACCAAATATACAATTAGTCGTAAAAACAATAAATCCTTACATATTGTCAGTTTAGCTTTTGGTAATCGTCTTTTAAGGAAACTCATCTAATATGAAAAAACAAAAAATAACTTTTACCAACAAAAAAGGACTAGAGTTAGCAGCCCTAATAGAAATACCAGAAAACGATATTAAAGGGTTTGCTGTATTTGCTCATTGTTTTACTTGCAACAAGAACCTAACTGCAGTAACCAACATAGGTAGAGCTTTAAACGCTAACGGAATAGCCGTTTTGCGATTCGATTTTACTGGATTGGGTGAGAGCGAAGGCGAGTTTGAAAACACCAATTTTTCGTCAAATGTGGATGATTTAATTTCAGCAGCAGAATATCTAGAAAAAAATTATGAAGCTCCAAGTATTTTAATAGGACATTCATTAGGCGGTGCAGCTGTTATTTTTGCAGCTAAACAATTACCAGGTATTAAAGCTGTTGCTACTGTTGGAGCACCTTCCAACCCAAAGCATGTTGCTCATTTATTCAAATCGGGTATAGATGAAATTAACCAAAAAGGAGAAGCTCTTTTATCTATAGGGGGAAGAGATTTTAAAATTCAAAAGCATTTTTTGGAAGATATTAACGAGCAAAACATGGCACAAACTGTAAAAGATATGAATAAGGCCTTGTTGGTACTTCACTCACCACAAGATACTACCGTTGGAATAGAAAATGCAGCTCAAATTTATCAGGCAGCTTGGCATCCAAAAAGTTTTATTTCATTAGATGGAGCCGACCACTTATTGTCTAAAAAAGAAGATTCGCAATACGTTGGACAAATGATAGCCAATTGGTCGGTAAGATACATATAAAAACAAAAAAATGAACGCTTTAGTAATTTCTGGTGGAGGTAGTAAAGGAGCTTTTGCAGGTGGCATAGCAGAATACCTTATTAACACAAAAAAAAATCAATACGATATTTTTGTAGGAAGCTCTGTAGGAAGTTTGTTAATTAGTCAGTTAGCAATCAACAACATTGATAAGATAAAAAAAACCTTTACCAGTATTTCTAACAGTGATATTTTTAATATTTCTCCTTTCATCGTTAATAAAAAAGAAGAAATTCCAAGCATACGAATAAACCATTTTAATACTTTAAGAGCGTTTTTAAAGGGGTGCAATACCTTTGGCGAGAGCAAAAACTTAAGAAAGTTAATTGAAAAAGTACATTCCGAAAGCGAATTTGATTTACTTAAGAAGTCAAAAAAAGTATTTTTTACTGTTTCTAACCTTACAGAAAATAAAGTAGAATATATTGATGCATCTACTTGTACATACAACGATTATTGCGACTGGATGTGGGCTTCTGCTAATTACGTTCCGTTTATGAGTTTGATGACAAAAAACGGCAAACAATATGCCGATGGTGGTTTCGCGTGTCATGTTCCAGTATTACAGGCAATTAATAATGGAGCAACCAATATAGACGTGATTATTTTAGACGAAGAAATTAACGAAAATATAACCCATCCTGCTTACAACAATCCTTTCCAATCGTTAATGGGAGTTTTTACGTTTATGACAAATCAAATTGCACTAAAAGATATTTTGATAACAAAACTCGAAGGGCGACAATCTCAAATTGATATAAAATTTTGGTATCCGCCTAAAAACATAACCAATAACCCACTTTATTTCAACTCCAAATTAATGACAAAATGGTGGGATGATGGCTATGAAAGAGCTAAAACTACTCCGCCAATTTGTTACTGTTTTATGGATAACGGAGATTTAAAAATTATGTAATCAATACAACTAAATAATCAAATAAATAAAACATGAAAGTAAGAGAAACATTTATCCTATTATCAATAATTATAATTGCCTCAATTGTAGGTTTATCTTTTGTTTGGCAACCCATTCTGTGGAGTTTTATTCTTTTTGGACCACTAATTTTGTTGGGTTACTCTGATATTCTTCAAAACAAACAAACCATAAAAAAGAATTTTCCAGTTATTGGTCATTTTAGGTATATTTTAGAAAAGATACGACCTGAAATTATGCAATATTTTGTTGAAACAGATACCGAAGGAACTCCCATAAACAGAATTTTTAGGTCATTAATTTATCAACGATCAAAAAAAGTAAATGATACTACGCCTTTTGGAACAAGGATGGATGTTTATAGAACAGGCTATGAATGGATGGATCATTCTGTTTATGCAAAAAGCGGACATGATTTAGACAACTCCCCAAGAGTATTAGTTGGAGGAAAAGATTGTAAAAAACACTATTCGGCAAGTATTTTAAATATCTCAGCCATGAGTTTTGGTGCGTTAAGTCAAAATGCTGTACTGGCAATGAATACTGGAGCAAAAATGGGTGGGTTTGCTCACAATACAGGAGAAGGCGGAATTAGTCCCTACCACAAAAAACCAGGCGGAGATTTAATTTGGCAAATTGGTACGGGTTATTTTGGTTGTAGAACAAAAGAAGGCAATTTTTGCCCAGATACATTCCAAAAAAATGCGACTATAGAGAATGTAAAAATGATAGAAATAAAACTATCTCAAGGAGCAAAACCAGGGCATGGGGGAATTTTACCGGCAAGTAAAAATACCGAAGAAATTGCTGCTATAAGACACGTAGCACCTTTTACTGATGTTCATTCGCCTCCTGGACATAAAGCTTTTAATAATGCAGAAGGTTTAATGCTCTTTATCAAACAATTAAGAGATTTGTCGGGTGGAAAACCTATCGGATTCAAATTATGTGTTGGTAAAAAGCAAGAATTTATCGACTTTTGTGAGGCAATGCTAAAAACAGGCATTAAACCTGATTTTATTACAGTTGATGGCGGAGAAGGAGGAACTGGAGCTGCTCCTGTTGAGTTTTCTAACTCATTAGGAATGCCGCTTAGAGATGGATTAGCATTTGTTGTTGATACTCTTAAGAAATACAATTTAAAAGAAGAAATTAAAGTAGTTGCTTCTGGAAAAATATTCACAGGATTTCATATTGCTAGAGTAATTGCTTTAGGAGCAGATATGGTAAACAGTGCAAGAGCTATGATGATGGCAGTGGGTTGTATTCAAGCTTTACAATGTAACACCAACACTTGTCCGGTTGGTGTTGCCACACAAAACAAAAGCCTAATGAAAGGGTTAAATGTAAATGATAAATCGGTAAGGGTGGCTAATTTTCATGCTGAAACCGTAAAAAGTTTTGTAGAATTACTAGCTGCTTCGGGCTTATCAAAACCTGAAGAATTATCAAGGGTACATATAAACAGAAGAGTTTCTGAAACTAAAGTGATGAAATACAGCGAAATATATCCTGAATAAAAATCAGTAAAAATCTAATTTATGAGCAATTCCCTTTTAACAGAAGTAGAAAAACACGTTTTTAACTTGTTTAAGCAAGGCAGCAATGCTAAACTAGTTTACCACAACTTTAAACACACCAACGAGGTGGTTAAAAATGTAAAAGAAATTGCTGCTGCAGAAAAAATTAGTGACGAAGAGTTGGAATTGGTTTTAATTGCGGCTTGGTTTCATGATATTGGTTACCTAACCACTTGCGAAAATCATGAGCAATTGGGGGTAGAAGAAGCTACTCGTTTTTTACAACAACAAAATTTTTCCTCAGAAAAAATAAAAGTGGTTGCTGATTGCATATTGGCTACTAAGTTAGGCACCGAACCTACTAATTTATTACAAGAAATTATATGTGATGCCGATATGACTGGATTGTCAAAATCGGATTACTCCGAGCGTACTCAACTTTTAAGAGCCGAATGTTGTGTAATTAAAAATGAAGAATTTGAAGAAGATGAATGGTTAAAAAAAGAAATAGTCTTTTTGTCTAACCATAAATACTACACCAAATATGCACTATTAAATTTTAATGAACCTAAATATAAAAACCTACTACAAAAAGAAAAAGAATTAGATAAAATAGAAAAAAAGCTGAGCAAAGTAGAATCTCCTGAAAAAGGAATTGAAACCATGTTTAGAACGGCACTAAAAAACCACATGGAATTGAGTGCTATTGCCGATAACAAAGCCAATATTATGCTAAGTATTAATGCTTTAGTAATTTCAATAGTGGTTTCATCCTTAATCTCAAAATTTGATAAGCATCCTGAGTTTATTGTTCCAACAGTCCTTATGCTTGTTGTATGTCTAATTGCTATTGTTTTAGCAACCCTTTCCACCAAACCTAAAATTACGGAAGGAAAATTTACTACTGATGATGTGAAAAAGAGAAAGGCAAACTTATTGTTTTTTGGAAATTTTCACAGCATGGAGTTAACAGACTACGAGTGGGGAATGAAAGAAATTATGAAAGATAAAGAGTATTTGTACTCTTCATTAATCAGAGATTTATACTTTTTAGGCGTTGTGTTAGCAAAAAAATACACCTATCTCAGGTGGTGTTATACCGTTTTTATGTACGGAATGATTTTAAGCGTTGGAGTTTATGCGGTTGCTATTTTATTTACCAATCATCATTAATTCTCTCGCTCTAATATACCTTTAAAATTATTGATAGATTTGGTAAACGATTTTCGCATTGCTTCTTTAAACATTCTATTTAAGAAGGTGTTTTTAAAGAAAATATCCATAGAAAGTTTTACCGTATGTTCATTAATAGGCTCAATAGTGAAAACATGGCTTGAGGTTGGTAAAAAACCTCCATTAATAACCCTTTCGGCATAAATAATTTTGTTGTCTTGGGTGGCTTTGTTTTCTGAGGTAATTATGTTTAATGAATTAAAAGGCAATAAACATTCGTGTTGTGTTCCAATTCGAGGTACTTTAGTTTGGTCAAACTTTACTTTTTTTAACCCAACAATCCATTCTTTTTTTCGGTTGAGGTCTTTTAGTAGTTCATGTGCTTTTTCTAAAGAGGTTTGTATATTGGTTTCAATATGAACAATAGGGTTGTCTATTGCTATTTCTGGTCTTGGAGCTGGTTCTGGAATTCTGTTCAAAAGTTCTTTTAAATAAGAAAAAAAATAGTTTACCTCTCCCAAATCTTCATAAAACGAATTGCCTTTAGAAAAATTTTTCCAATTATTAGCTTCGCCATTATCTATTAAACTTTCGGTAATTAATAAATATTCGTGTACCTCTAAATCATTCTTCATCAGCTTATGCACTTTGGTTACATCTGGTCCCATTAATTGCAGATGACCCACAATATGTCGTTCTACAATGTTGCCATAATGCACCACAAATTTTAAAGTAAGTTCTTGGGTATGAGAACAAGATCCACAATCACAAATTCGATCTCTTTCATAAAGTTTTAGGTGTTGGTGAAATGCCAAAAACATCTTTTCGCACTGGTCGTAAATTTCTTTTACAGATGGTTTTTTACCAACGCGATAAAAAAGTACCGCATCGCCTTCAATTTCGGCAACTTTAAGCCCTAATGTATTGTTTTTAATAATAATTTCGAGCAGCTCAGCTACAATGTGTGTTGCATGAATAATCTCAGTATCGTTTACAAAACGAGTAAAACCACTAATATCAGGTATTAGGAGTAAGGATTTCTTTAAAGTATCGTCTATTTGCAAAAGAAAAGAGATTAGTTTTAAGTAACAAATTTAAGCTTATTTCAACTATATAAATGTAATATTGATAGTGAAAAATCATTAATATATTATAATAAATAAAATTAACTATAATGAACAAATATTTCGACCGAGAATTAAGTTGGTTATCATTTAATTACAGGGTTTTACAAGAAGCCATCAATCCTAAAGTTCCACTAATTGAGCGTATTCGGTTTTTGGCAATATTTTCTTCCAATTTAGATGAGTTTTATCGGGTTCGTGTAGCGTCTTATATGCATTTGCTTAAATTACAAGAAATTGAAGGTGTGCCTAAAGACGAAAAAGCAAAAAAACTACTCAAAAAAATTAAAAAGACGGTAAAAAAACAACAGGTTGAATTTGGTCATATTTACAGAAATGAACTCATTCCGCTTTTACAAAAAGAAAATATTTTTATTATTAATGATAAAGACGTAACAAAAGAGCAGCAAAAGTTTTTAGCTCCTTATTTTAACGAAAAAATTAAACCCTTTCTTCAAGTAACAGAGTTAGATGCTAGTGCTACTACATTTTTAAAAGATAAAGGCTTGTACCTTACTGTTAGTAGCCAGAATGCCCACAACACTTTTTATTTAATTAATTTACCAACCGATAAAACAGAGCGTTTTATTAAACTACCCACAAACACCAATCAAGAAATTATTATTTTACTTTCTGATGTGATACGTGTTTTTATTAACGAACTTATTCCAAATTTAAAGAATCCTAATTGTTTTGCCATTAAATTAAGTAGAGATGCCGAATTGTATTTAGAGGAAGAAATTGCAGAAACCGTAAAAGGAAAAATATTAAACAGCTTAAACAAACGAAAAATTGGCGACCCCTCTCGTTTTCTATACGATGAAAGCATGCCCAAGGAAACCCTAAAGGTATTGCGAAAATATTTAGGACTAAAAAAAGATGAACTGGTTCCTGGTGGTAGATACCATAATTTTAATGATTTTTTTAAACTTCCTATTAAAGGAAATCCTTCACTTTTTTATGACGATTTGCCTACGTTAAAACACCATGAATTAGATAATTACCCCTCCATTTTTGAAGCCCTTCAGCAAAAAGAATTTGCATTGCATTTTCCATATCAACAATACGACTATGTGCTCAATTTTGTTGAACAAGCCAGTATCGACAATGCGGTGCTTGAAATAAACATTACCCTTTACCGTGTTGCCAAAGAATCTCGAATTTGTAAAGCATTGATTGTAGCTGCCAAAAATGGAAAAAAAGTTACGGTTTTTAGTGAATTAAAAGCCCGATTTGATGAAGAGTTAAATATGAAATGGGCAAGTGAAATGAAAGCAGCAGGTGTTAGTGTTATTTATAGTTTTGAGGAGTTGAAAGTACACTCTAAAATTTGTTTAATTAAACGACAAGAAGGTAAAAAAGTAGTGAACTACGCCTATTTTGGAACAGGTAACTTTAATGAAGATACTTCAAAAATTTATTGCGATCATGCTTTATTAACTTCTGATAGTCAATTAACCAGCGAACTAGGAAATGTTTTTAGCTTCTTAAAAGGAGAAATTAAACAGCCTACTTTTAATCATTTGCTAGTTGCCCCGTTTAATTTACGCCAAGAGTTTGAACACCTAATAGATGCTGAAATTGAACACGTTAAAAACGGAAAAATTGGCAAAATGGTGCTTAAAATGAATAGCTTGGAAGATAAACAAATGATTAAAAAACTATACGAGGCAAGTAATGCAGGAGTTAAAATAATCATTATTGTAAGAGGTATTTGTTGTTTAATTCCAGGTGTAGATGGCATGAGCAAAAACATTAAAGTAATTAGTATAATTGACCGATATTTAGAGCATGGAAGAATTTATTTGTTTCATAACAATGGCGATGAAAAACTGTATTTGGCTTCGGCAGATTGGATGAAAAGAAACTTAAGTCACAGGGTAGAAGTGGCTTTTCCTGTTTACAACACAACGCTAAAAAATGAGATAAAGAAATTAATCTCACTTCAACTAAAAGACAATGTAAAAGCAAGAAACCTGAATAGAACACAAAGCAATCCTTATAAAAAATCTACATCAACAACCAGCGTGAGAGCTCAATACGATTTTTATGATTATTTAAAGCCCCAATTCCTTTCGTAACAAACTGTCTTTTACTGCATTTTTTGTCCAATAAGCATTTTTTAGCGTGTTGATTTTGGTTGCTTTGGTGGTTAATTTTTCGGCTTTATCGCCCCAACCACTCACATAAGTTTCTTCCCAACTTTCTATGGCGTAGGGAAATACATTTTGATAATGAATGGTTAGCGTTCTTTCCAGCTCAGGATAATAAATGCTGTAAATGGTAAGGTTTTTTTCGATTGCAGTAGAAATTTCTGCACGATAAGCTTTAAGCTCTTTGTGCATTAATCTCACATAAAAAAGAGAAGGAATAAGTTTTGTTTTTCCTGTTGGCAACATTTCAGGGTTGGTTCTTATTCTCAACCAAATTTCATCTTCCAATACATCATTCGGGATAGAAGAAGTGTTATCGCCTTCACTTTCAAAATAAGAAAATGAATTAACATTCCATTTATTTTTTCTTTGGTTGAGTTGAGTAAAAGCATGTCCGCACCACTCTTGAGCCGAACTGGTTGCTTTAATAAGCGGTTTGCTTAAATCATCAATAGGGAGAAATAAGGAATTCATCATAGAATACGGGTAAATTCCGGTATTGAATTTCTTGGTAAAATTTAGTTTTAATACCAAAAAATCGTTTGGTGTTGGATTATCGGCTTTTACTTGTTTTTCTTTTGAAAACGGTTCGGTAACATAAATTAATACGGCATTTCCCTGTCGGATTTCTCCGTAACGAGCTTGTTCCAATTTATAGGAAGTAATTTCTGCTTCGTTGTTAAACCAATAGTTGTTAAAAGCGGTTGATGTTTTTTCAATAATTTCAGTTTGCTTTTCGGGATTAGTAAAGCTACAAGCCGATAACAAGCCTATGATAGTAATAAATTTTAGTGTTGATTTCATAAAAAATGGTTAGATTATATTTTCAAAATTAAGCCTAAACTTCCGTAATAAAAATGCCTTCCTCTGGTAGTTTCTGCAGTAATTAAATGGTGCCTAAAAAAAGTGGTAAATCTTTTTCTCGAAAAATTAATAGCTGCGGAAACATCTACATTTACTCGGTGCATACCTTCTGTATTCATGTTATTATTTTCTCCAAAAAATCGTCCTTGTATGGTTGCTTTGTAGCCCCAAGTTACCAAATGAGCCCCGAAATCTAAAAAAAATTCACTTTCCGGTGGCGTGTCATTATGTGTTAAGTTGGTATTGTAAAAAAAGGTATTTTCTATGCTGTTAAACTTTCCGAAACGCCCCATAAAACCTTGTTTAAAATAAGTAGCTTGCGTTCCCAAACTGGCACTTGTTTGCGAATGAATGTCAAATTTTCCAAACGATAGTAAAGGAAGATTAAACCCTACTCCAATGTTTGCTGCCACTTCATTTTGCACTTGGTTGTCCCATGCTTCAAACTTGGGATTGTTAATTAACACATGAAAATTATCTTGTAATTTTTCAGCTCCTGAAGCAGGTCCTAAAATGCCAATAGTTAAACTAATAAACGTAAGTGATTTTTGATTAGCGATAGTAATTTTATTCTCGGCAAATAACCAACCTGCATACGGTCTGTCAAATTCTACAAAAACACCATTTACTTTTTTATCACGATCTTGGTCGGAGGTGTAGCCTTCTATTCCTGCATGCCAGTTTACTATTACTTTTTCTAAATTCGGTTTTAGTTTTTTAGCTAATTCAACTATTTTGCTATCATTTTTAGCTAGTTTTCTATAATCGAAATGCAATCCAAAAGAGTAATACCTGTCGGCAACTTTTCGTTTAAAAGTTAAAATATCATTGTCTTTTTGAAGCTGAATTTCTTGGTCGTACATTTTCTTCTGAGCCCACAAATCAGAGCTGAGTAATAAGAGTAAGATGCCAATAAATCTAAATTTCATTTTTTATCTAAATATATATTTACAGTTTCCAATTTAATGTTAACCCTGTAGCATTTCCATACCTAAATGGAGCAACAGACAAATTAGATTCTTTGTTTTTCTTTTTATGTAAATGTGGCACTAACCAACCCACAGAAGCACCAATGGCATAGCCAACAATTACATCGGAAGGAAAATGGTTTCCGGCATCTACCCTAAGATAAGCCATAGCGGCTGGAAGTGTTAAAGCAACTGTCCAAATTCCAACGCCAACTCCTTTTCTCATGTTAGGATGATAATCATGAATTACCTTAGCCATAAAAACAGAGAAAGCTGCGGTTTGTGCCGTATGTCCCGAAAAAAAAGATAACCTGCTGTTAGATGCTGTTCTAGCATCAAAAGAAAATTTGTCGCTATAAACTAATGGTCGGGTTCTGTTAAAGGTATATTTTGCATTCATGGTTAGCCCAGATGTTATGGCAAATACTTCAACTGCCATTATTCCAAGTCGTCCAATATCTTTTCCAGTGTGGTGATTGCTAAAAAAGAATAGAGGTAAGGCTAATTCCGAATAGAGTAAAATATCACTTAGTTTTTTAGAGCTTTTATCATCATTGTAAATAGCAACTCTGTCAAAACGATTTACTTCATCAGGATTTAATTGGTTCAGCTCATTAAGAGTAAAAGCTGATTTTCCGTTATATTCTCTTAAAATTAACCCAGAACTAAGTAAACCTATACCAGCAACAAAAAATGGAATTTCTTTTTTAAAATTTATCTCATAAGGCGATTCGTTGGTGTGTTCGCCATTGACGCAATAGTTACAAATATGACCTGTTTTATTCAAGTTTACATCCTGAGCTTTTAGCTGACTAAAAAGCGTTAAAATAGACGTAAGTGTTAAAATTATTTTTTTAATTCTATACATAGTTATTATAGTTTTACTATTTCTTTTTCCTACCATTTAGGCATTAAGATTATTAAGGTTTGTTTTTAATGGTTCTTAATTTCTTAATGGTTATTTAATTTAAAACAAAAATCCCATTTTAAGTATAAATAAATTTTCTTCTGACGAAACAGCGTAAGAAGCATTAATTACCAACATATCAAAAGGACTCATCCAAACACCGCCACCAACACTGTTGTGCCATTTGGTTGATGTATCGTTGCTTGTCCAAACTCTACCTAAATCAAAAAAACCAAGTACGCCCAATTGACCAGGAAATAAATACGATTTAAAATTGGTGAGTTTTATGCGTAAATCCTGATTAAAAGTTAAACTACTTCTTCCCGAAAAGCGATCTCTTCTAAACCCTCTTAAATCGCCATTACGGTGGTTCCTGTTTTGAGCCCCAATGGTTGCTGCTTGAAAAAATTCAAATTTATCCACCAAATGAACGCCTTTTACATTGGAAGAAAAAACCACATTTTTTCCGAAAGGCAAATACATGGCAAATTGCGACTCTAACCTTCCAAAATGTAAACTTGCATTTTCTGCTTCTCTTTCCCAACTTCCGCTAACATGAAAATTAATTCCTCGTGTAGGGATTACTTTACTATCGGTATTATTGAAAGAATATTGTAATTCCATGCCTAAATAATTTCGTGCTGAAAGGCTGCTTACATAATTGGAAGCTAAATCGCTTGTTATAAATCTATCTTCAGACGCCTCTACATCAATGTGTTGGTATTTTGGTCCAAATTTAATTTCATTAAATTTCCCTACATTATGCACCAACATTGGTTGAAATTTAATTTCGTTAAATCGCACTAAGTGAAATGAGTTGTCTTCGCCATTTACTACTTGAGTTTCGTTACCTAAACCATAAAAATTAGTGGTACTATTGGGGGCGTTTACAGACGCATCAATATCTAAGTCTAATTTTTTAATTAAATCAACAAATTTTCCATCATATTCAATATTAAAGCTATTGGTCTTCAACGCTCTATTGGCAACAAACCGATTAAAATGAGCATAAGGTTTTTTTCTAAATCCGTGTTTGGTAATGGCAACTCCACCACCTAAAAACAAGCCATCATCAATATTATAACCTACAAATAATTGTGGAATAAGCATATCGTATTTAAACTCTTTCCTGTCGTATTCGTTAATCATTTTTTGATGCGAAACCAAGTTTTTTAATTCGTTGTTTTTTTCGCAAACTACTATGTTTTCTTCTTTTTTAGTATCATAATATTTTGTTTTTTTACGAAGTCCTTTTACGTTAGAAATGTCGGTAATTTCATCGTTGCCTTCTCCGCCAATTATTCGCACTAAAATTCCTTTGTTCACTTCTCCTTCTATGGTAAAAACATCTTTTCCGCCCAAGCCATAAATGCGTATTTCTTTGGTTTCAAAACGATTAAAATCTCTGCTGTAATACAAACTGCCTTTTTCTCCTTTTTTTAGGTGATATACTTTTACAGAAGTGATGGTATCATTTACTCTAACAATTTCAAATTTTTCAGCTTTATTACTTCCCACCACATTTACGTGTTTTGCCAGTACATAATAATATCTTTCGGCAAATTCTTGTAATTTATCTCTTCTCGAAAGCAATTTTGCAGTAATTTCTTCGCCATCAAGTTTATAAATGGTATCGGGCCAGAGTTTAATGGCATTAATAATCACACTATCGGTTAAGTTTTGTTGCATTTCGGCAGCCAAATCAAGCCATTCTTGTTTGTCTAACCGAGTTAAAAATGAACGGTCGATGTATCTTCCATTAAAATTCATCCCACTAATATCACGAATATCGTAATCGAAATGCTGGAGTTTCCGAACCACCCATTTTCTTCCTGCCAAACGAGGAATTAAGCCATCAAACTTTACAAAAGCTTGGTCTCTATCTCTCGGAATTGGAATGTAGTATTTGTTGTTATCAATTAAATGGCTGCAATGCTCATGGTTTTCTTTTGCACAAGTATATTCAGCCCAACGCCATTGGTCTTCGTGCCTGTCCCAATCGCCAATAAGCATATCAAACAAACGATTTCGGAGCATTTCTTCCTCATCAACAACAAAATTATGATCATCTAACACCTTATGAATTAATTTTTGAGAATTGATGGCATTGGTGGTGTAACCAAAGTTTCCGGTTGAAGAAACATCTTTGGCAGCACGTTGCTCAAACAACATGAGTTGGTTGGCAAAATCTTCACGATATTCCAACAAGTGAGGGTCGTTTGGCACAGCAACTAGCTGTGGTTTAGAATGTAAAATACCCACTGCTTCTGCCATTGGCGGAATAACAAAAGCACTGTAAGGATGAGCAGTAGAAATTTGATCTTGCACCACTTCGGCAGCTGCGGTATTTCTTAATTCTTCGGGCAATGCTGCTGATGGGTCTTTTTGTATGGATCGAAAAACATATTCGTTGCCATTTTCGGCTTTTAATCGGAGCGATTTAGTTTGTTGTCCGCCACCTCGCTGAATTGGTGTTAAACCTCCATAGGTATTATGAATGTCAATTGTTGGCACTTCAACAGGAGTTTGCCATGCTTTTCGGTAATGTTCGCCCAGCAAAAACTTTTTCATAAAACTTGCTTCATAGTTTTCACCTGGGATTAATGTCATTGTTTTTGGAATACTTAATGTATCGGTAATATCAACATCTTCTTTACTTTCTTTTTGCTTTGCTTCAACCAAAATTTTGCTAAAAATAAGTTCCGATTTTTCGTTGGAAATTTGCCACGTTTCCATTAAAACAGCACCAGAATTAAGTACAATTAATTTAAAAAAACCTTTTTCTTCGGCAGAAAAATCAGGTGTTTTTAGTTGCTTAACGGGTGTTGTTTTACTTCCCGAACCACTTACAATATAATGGTGGTTTTGTTGTTCTGTTTTATCAAAATATTGCAAATTATGTTCATGCCCGGCAGCATAAATCAGGTTTGGATGAAATTTAAAAACGTGCTGCAGTTCGCTAATCATTTCTTGGTATTCGGCATGGTTTACATCTTGCAGATTGCCAATTTTTTTGCGATACAAAGGATAAATTGATCCTAAAATAGGCAGCGGAAGGTATAAATTTTTATTAAGATTAGTAAGTGGAAAAAGATGATCGGAAAAAGTAGCATAACCATTGTGTTCGCCTTTAGTCATTAACGGATGATGCCCTACAATTAAAACGGTTTTGTCCGTATTTTCTTCTAAAATGTCTTTAATACTTGCAATTACATCGGCTTTGGTTTCTTCATCACAAGCTCCAGTTTCTATAGGCCCTTTTTCGTATTGATGCAGCCACCACTGTGTGTCAATGGCAATAATCACCATTTTTTTACTTATTTTTACTTTGTATGGGCCTGGACAGCCTCTTTCGGGAATTAACACGTCTTTTACATTAAAAGCATTTTCTAAATATTTTTGTTGATGATTGATATAGCTCAATCCGTTGCGATTACCTTGGTTCCAATCGTGATTGCCTGGAATAAAATAAATGGTTGACTTTAGCTCTTTTAACCGATTGATTTGATAATCAATTATCGCTTTAGCTTGTTCGTGATTTTTTTTGTTTTTTGGCGGAATTCCATTTGGATAAACATTATCTCCCAAAAAGAAAATGGTGCTTTTTTCTTCAATGGTTTTTGCTTGTTGAATTAATTCATTAAAAACGGCTTGTGTTTTTTCTTTTGGTTCACCAGCATCGCCTACTAAAAAGATAACATGATCAATACTGTCTTTATGTTGAGTAAAGGCTTTGCTAATTAGTAAAAAACTAAAAAAGAGGAGTGTGATATGATGTTTCGTGTTCAAGGTTTCAAGTTATTTTAAGTTTCTTCATTTTATAATTTATTCGCTTAATTCGTTCTCAAAAGACTGAACTAATATGTTAGAGTTCGAGGCTTTCGTAGTTTTGGAAATCAGGAGTTTACTTTCGTAAATGACTGGTTTTCAAAACAAGAATAACGAAGAAATCGGACATATTAGACAGTCTCTAATTAAAAGATTTTCCGAGACTAAACAATACAAAAACATTTTCTTCGTCAGAATGAGCTACCGATAAATTAAAAGTAAACTGTTCGTCTAAAAATCCCCAATAAATTCCACCACCGTAGGCACTGTGCCATTTGTTGGACAAATCTAAATCATCATAAATTCTACCGGTATCAAAAAAAGCTTTTATTCCCATTTTCATGGGTAAAAATGAAGTGGTAAAGTTAGCCAATTGTATGCGTAGTTCATTGTTTAAAAACAGGGTAGATTTCCCTGTAAATCTGTTTCTTCTAAACCCTCGCAAATTGTTGTTGCTACCCAAAAAAACCATATTGTAAAAAGGAATGTTTCCTTCGCTTATGGAACCTCCAGCTTTTGTGGCTAAAGTGATGGGAGATGGAATTCTTGCAGTTAAATAATGTTCTATAAATCCTTTAAAAATGTGGTAATCGGTTTTTTCGGAAACTACTTGTCCGTTTTGGTATTCGCTAACCAGTCGAACTCCCGACTCTGGAAGGTTAGAACGGTCTCTAAAATCTAAATCTAATCCTGCGGTGCTAACAATAATATCATTTCCTCTTGTTCCAAAAATGAGTGAAGAACTGTTTTCATCGGTTGCAGTAAAAAGTGTATTATCAGAAATTTGTGCAGAGTTGTACTCGTATTGAGTGGAGATATAAAAACTGCTTTTTTTACGAAAATCTCTAATTAAACCAAGGTGTGCCGAATAAGTGTTGTAAGTGGTTTTGTAATAATCAGCCGCACTCAAACTATCATCCTTTACCGTGTTGTTTCCTAAACCATAAAAGCTAGTTAGTTTGTTGTGGTTAGCTACTAACCCACCAACATTTACATCCCATTTGTGTAATACATGTCGGAACCTGCTGCTGTATTCAAAAATATTATTTTGTTCGGTGCTTACTTCTAAATTAAATTTGTGCTTGGTAGAATAATCGGTGTTTTTGTAGTTTTCCCGTTGAGTAAAAACAACTCCTACACTAGTTCCAAAGCCATTGTCGGCATTGTAGTTAAGCGAAAACAAAGGTAAATACCTGTTGTATTTAAATTTGGTGGGTTGGAAATCGTATAAATCTTCATTCCAAGTATTTATTTGCTTTGCTTCTGTTCCTAAAAACGAGTTTTCGTTAGTAGATTTCTCATAAACATAGGTTTGTTTACCAAGTGTTTTTACAGAAGAGCTATCCAAAATAACATCATCACCTTTTCCGCCAACAATAATGATGGGTATGGATTTTTTCGCTTTACCTTTTAGCACAAAAATATCTTTACTGCCTAATCCATAAAGTCTAATTTCTTTGGTTTCTGATGGAAAAAATGTACGATGATAAAGTTGTTTCGTGCCTTTATGATGATTATCAACATCAAATATCCCAACATCAACCGTACCTGACGGATTTCTAGTAATTTCAAAAAATTCTTTTTCGTTCGTTCCAACAACATCTACTTGTTTGGCTAAAAGAAGATAATATTCTTCGGCATATTTATCCAAATCTTTTATTCTACTTTTTAATTTTTCGGCTATGGTTTTTCCCGATAGTTCATAAATTTCTTTGGGCAATGTTTGAGCAGCAATATCAATTAAACTATCGTTTAGCGAATGTTGAATGTAATCGCTTGCTTCCAGCCAATCTTTTCGGGTCATTTCGTTGGTTAACAACCTATCTTGTGGGGTTGCTACAAACATCAAACTTTTAACATCATTAATTTTATATCCAAAATTTTCTCCTGCTTCTAGTATCCATTTTCTATCTAACAACCAAGGAATTATTCCATCCCATTGAACAAAAACTAGATCTCTATCTCTTGGAATTGGTCGATAAAAAACGCCTGTATCGGTTTTGTAACCTGCCCATTTCCAATTGTCTTGATGTTTACCATGGTCGCCCACCAAAATATCAAAAACCCTGGCTTTGGTATATTCTTTTGCATCAATTTTATGATTTTGCTTGTCGTAGCGTTTTTTGTTTAACTCATGACTTTGGAGCAAGTAATCAGCATTAGCGAAAGCATTTTTTATCTTTTTAGGATTTTTTTGGTGATCTTCTAACGTACCTAACATTCCGCTATATTTATTGTAAATACCCAATTTAGGATGAGAAGGCAATACAAAAAGCTCAGGCTGAGCATGCAAAATAGAAGTGTTATCTAATAGTTTGCTTACAATTAATCCTCCGTAAGGATGCTGCATAGAAACATTATCTTGCAATTGGCGAGCTAATAAGGAGTGTTTTAGTTCGGCACTTAATCCTCTGGTAGCATCTTTATTTACCGAACGAAAAGTATAAGCAAAACCATCATTTCCAATCATTTTTACAGAAGTGGTTTGGTGTCCGCCACCTCTGTCGTAAGCAACTAATCCGTTTTTGGTGGTATCCATGTTTAAAATGGGCACTTCAACAAAAGTATTCCAACTTTTACGGTAATGTGTTCCTATAATAAACTTTCTAAAACGAGAGGCGTCATAATTTCCTGCATTAACTAAAGCTACATCTTCATTTTCAGGAAAATAAGTAGAAGACACATCTTTTAAACAACTTTTGTTGGCATAGTTTTCAGGAATGTCGTTTTTGCTCGAATCTAAAAGCGATTTGTAAAGCATTACGCTTTTATCTAGCTCAAATTTTTCGTTTGTATAGTGGTAATTATGACTAACCACCGAGCCATCAATATTGTAATTTACTTTAGTGATGCTTGGTTTAGAAGTAGAATAAACGGCAAACCTTGTTTTTCTACCTTTTTTAGATGATTCTGGTAAACCGTTATTGATAAAATAGTTGTCAAAATCCTTAATTATTTGCGTGTTGTATTCGTGTGCCGAAAAATAAATTACCCCACTTTTTACCGACATCCTATTTAAAATTTTTTCTCTTATGGGATTAAAATGGGAGTTAATGATGTCTTTTTTTCCTCCAATATTTTGATGGTAATAGGTTTTAAAACTTCCATAAACAGGTGGAAATAAATGATTTGTAAAAGGCAGGTTTCCTTGTTCTACTAAAGGGAAATGCCCGGCTATAATTAAGTTTTTATCTTCGGTTTCTGCCAAGGCATTTTCTATCTCAATAATAAAATCTTTGGGGGTGTTTATATCGCAATTGGCATTTACTACTTCTGGTTTTTTATAAGGATGATTCCACCATTGGGTATTGATTACCATCAACAACAAATTACTATCTAGCTCAATAAGTTCTGGACCGGGACAACCCTTATCCAACACCCATTTAATGTTTTTAAATCCTTTGTATTCAACTAAATTTTCTAAGTATTTCACTTTTTTAATTCCTTTTTTACCCGAGTTATCCCAATCTCTATCGCCAGCAACAACAATGGTTTGTGTGTTTGGAATTCCAGACAATTCGTTCAAAAAATTATACAACGGTAAGGAATCATTTTTTAAAAATGCTGAACCATTTTTTTTGATTAAATCGCCATTTAAGATTAAAAGGGCAGGTAATTTTTCTTGAGCAATCAATGTTTTTAAAGCTGCTGCATAAGTAGGTTTATTTTTAATATCAACCACATTACCGATATTAATTACCTGATAATAAGGAACAACTTCAGTACTTTGCGAAAAAATACTTTTAGCAAAAAGGGATAGCAGCAATATTATAAAAAGTTGTTTCATTATTTGTTTTTCTATCATTAAGGCATTAAGGTTATTAAGTGTTTGTTCTTAATGTTTCTTAACTTCTTAATGGTTTAATTATTTGTTTACTATTTTTTTCCACCATTAAGGCATTAAGTTTATTAAGGTTTTTTTCTTAATTCGTAATTCTCAAATCGTACATTTATATGATTAATCCCAGTCCAATTTTTAAGAAAGCCTTTTGCTCATCAGAATATTCTACATTAACTTGTATGGTTATGTAATCTTTACTGATGGGTGTTAAATAAATTCCTCCGCCATAACCGTTGTGCCATTTTTTTTCTGTGAAGCTTTCATTTTCAACTATCTGACCAACATCTAAAAACGCATTTAAGCCGTAATACATAGGCAAAAAGCTCGATTTACTTTTTCCTAAATGGAAACGCAAATCGGTATTAACATAGTTGGTTGCCTCACCCGAAAACCGATTTTGTAAATATCCACGCAAGTGATACGATTGCCCTATGCTGGCTAAATGATAAAAAGGAATGTTTTTGCCAAAAGTTCTTTCTGTTCCAGCTTTAACACCGAGTGTAATAGGAATAACAATGCGTGTAGTACTGTAATAACTAATTTCTGCACTTGTTTTGCCAAATGCTTTAGACGTTGTAAAAAGCGATTTATTTTCTAAAGTAACCCGAATACCTTTAGTGGTAAAGCTTGGGCTATCTCTAAAATCGAGGTCGAATTTTATTTCTCCACCTGTAGCATTGGTTGGTTCTAATTGTGGATTAGGAAACACATCAAAAAACGATTGGTCGGAATGTCCTTTACTCAATAATTCGCTAACTGCATTAAGGGATATAAAGCTTCTTCGTAAAAAACGATAGGTAATTCCTCCCTTTAAAATAGCACCTTGATACCTGGCTTTGTAATACCCTGCATCTTCCAGCGAATCTACTAAAACGGTTTTGTTGCCTACGCCATAAAAACTATAAAAAGGAAAGAAAGCACCTAACTCAGCATTTCCGTTGAGGTAAAAATCGGAGTTACCAATATTTCTTTCAGTTTGCAAGGAAAAATAATTACTTCCGCCTGTGGTAGAAAATAGCTTCACATCGTGCAAGGTTTTGTATAATTTGTTGGCATAGCCAAAGCGTTTCATTTGCAAATTTATTCCACCACCAAAACCATCGTCAGGGTTTACTACTAATAATGGAATTGGCAAGTAAGTATTGTATTTAAATGCGTCTTGATCAAATTCGTTTAACCTACTTTTTTCAGATAAAATGGTTCGAGTTTCTTTGCTTTTTTCGGTAAGCACATTGTTAGGATAATCGTAAATTAATGTTTTTTTAGTACCAAAACGCACGTTGGATTCGTCAATTACATTGTCATTACCATCGCCTCCCATAATTCTTACTAAAATACTCTTGTTGCTTGTTCCATATACATAAAAACTATCGGCTTTAGCTAACCCAAACAAACGAATTTCTTTGGTTTCGTTAGGATAAAAAGTTCTGTTTAATAACACATTAGAAGTATCTTCTTTAGCGTACATACTCACTTCAACAGCTCCTGAAGGTAACCGATTTATCTTAAAAAACTCTGCTTTATTGGTGCCAACAATGTCAACTTCTTTAGAAAGTAACAAGTAATGTTTTTCTACAGCTTTATTTAATTCTGTTTTTCGTTTCTTCAATTTTTCGGCAATTTCTTTTCCCGATTTTTCTTGCAGCGGCTCAGGAAAAGCAAGTTTGGCATCATCAATAACTTCGTCAGTAATTTGTGCATTAATGGTTTTAGCAGCTTTTAGCCAAGCTTGTTTATCCATACCCGATAAAAGCAGCCTATCTAAATGAGAACCTTTAATGGTTAAGCTTTTTATGCCAGTAAAGTGGTTGTTAAAATTTTCCCGAAAAGGAATTGCCCAATCTCTATCAGCCAAATAATAAAAGAAGCCATTCATTCTTGAAAAAGCGTGGTCTCTATCTTTCGGGTAAGGTTTGTAGGTGGTAATGCCTTGTTCGTTTTTATAGCCTATCCATTTCCAATTGTCTTGATGCCTGTCCCAATCGCCAATTAAAATATCAACAACTCTGGCTTCGGCATATTGCATGGTATCAATATTGGTTTTTGGCGATTTATAAATTTTTTGAAGTAAACTCAAACTGCTTTTCACTTGGTCGGCTTGTTGGTAGCTTTTTGTTATATCGTCTAATTCGGTAGGTTTGGGTTCTAACATTCCATACATTCCCGAAAACTGACTTCTAAAATCACCTAATTTTTCTGAGTCGGGCATAATGTAAAGTTTAGGAGTACCGTGATAAAGATTGGTTGCGTCTAGCAACTTTGCAACAAACAATGCACCGTATGGATGTTGAGTGGCAGTCATATCTTGCATAATGTTTGCCACTAAATCAATCCGCAATTCAAAAGGAATGGCTTTTATGGGGGTTTTGTCGATAGAACGGAAAGCATATTTTCTTCCATCTTTATCAACAAATTGAAGCGAAATGGTTTGTAAACCACCTCCTTTTTTTAGAGGAGTAAGTCCGCCAAAGGTGGTGTCTAAATCAAGTGTTGGAATAGTTACGGGTGTTGTCCACGCATCGCGATATAAAGAACCGAAAAAAAGTTGTTTAAATTTTGATGCTTTGTAATCTCCTGCAACAATACTGTCGTTGGTAAAGTGTTTTAATTCGGCATTAGATTTTATTTTATTTTTAAAAATATGTGTTTTCTTTTTACTTTCCAGCACAACACTTTTTGCTAACTCAAAGTTGTTTTCTTTTTTATCTAACACAAAAAACTTACTTACAATTGGCGTATTTTTTTGAATTTCTAACTTAACAAAACCAGTATTGTTGGTTTTAAAAATGGTGTTTTCTAAAGCACTAACTTGAGCACTTTTTACCAAGTTTCCTGAAATGATTTGATAGTTATAGTTCAAATTTAGCAACTGCATATCGTATTCGTGAGCCGAGCACATCACTACATTTTCGTGTTTTAATAATACATCTTTAATTTCTTTGATGTAAAGCTGATATTGGTCGTTGCTTAAATCTTGAACAGAACCTATATTTTGACGATAGCAATGATAAAACGTACCATATAAAGGAATGAAAGTTTTATTATCAGGGTCGCTATGCGAAAACGGGAAAAATTGCCCCATAAAATTGGAGTTGCCACCATAAACTCCACCCGAAGTAACGGGATGATGTGTTATAAAAATTACCTTTCTGTTTCCAGCATTTTCTATAGCAGCATCTAGTTCGTCTAAAATTTCAATTTTTAAAATCTCTTTACATTCAGAATCTATAGGAAGCACTTTTCGGTAAGGGTGTAGCCACCACTGAGAGTTAATGGCAATTATTCTAATATCATCTCCAATATCTTTTACATAAGGTCCTGGACAATCATTTTTTGGAAAAAAGATATTTTCGCCAAGTAGTTTTTTATAGGATTTCTGTAACGAACTTACTGTGTCTAAACCGTAATAACCAGAATTATCCCAATCTAAATCTCCAGTAACGGCTATGATTTCTGCCCCTTTTTCTTTTACTTTTTTAAGAAAATCGGATAGTATTTTGGTGTTTTCGGGCAAATCTTGACGAACATCTCCTAAAAGCAGTAGTGTGAAAGGTTTTCCGTTTTGTTCTTGATGTAAAAAGCCTTCAAATTGTGTTAATCTTTCGGGGAGTTTAGTTCCATTAAGATTACCTAAAACATAAATGTTGTTTTGAGCAATAACCAAATTTATAGATAGTATTAATACTACAAAGCTTAGTAAAAAGTGATGCAATTTATGAATTACATTAATATTAATTTTGAAAGCAGAATTCTTCATTAGGATATTTTTCTTAACCCGAGTTTGCTTGAATTTACAAGCTGTAAATTTATCACTTTAACTTTCTTAGCTAGGTATAAAAAAGGATATGGTAAGAGCACTACAATTCCTCCTACAATAGCATCCATAAAAAAATGATTGCCGGTAACAACTATTACCAAAAGCACAAATATAGGGTAAAGGAGCAACAACCAAGTAGTAATTTTATTTTTAGTTAAAAAAGCAACAACAACACCAATAAGCAAAGCATTTCCAAAGTGCATGGATGGTACTGCGGCATATTGATTAAATAATCCAGAAAAAACACCCGAATAAAGATTTACATCACTTATTTTAAGTAAGGTATCGGTAAAACCAATATCATTCAACATTCTGGGAGGGGCACACGGAAAATTAACATAAAAATACAAGGTAAGTGTATTGGCTAGTAAAAAGCCATTTCTCACAAATTTATAGTGAGTCTTTTTTTGATGATACAGCCAAACGAAAAAAGCTATAGTAATCGGTAAATGAGCTGTTACGTAAAATTTATTTAATATGGTTACTAATAAATGAGAATTAAGAAAATATTGTTGAATATCAATTTCATAAAAGATGCCTAACATCATTTCAATGTCCACTAAAAAATGAGCATTATGAAAAGCAGTTTGCTCATCACCAATGGCAAAATACCTAGATATTTTATAAAAGACCAAAAACAATAAAAAAATTAGTAACTCCTTTAATCCTTTATTTTTCAAAGATAAATACAAATATTTTGAATAGAATTCGTTGATGGTTTGATGTGAAAAAGTCATATTAAATGCAAATAAATTTTTGAAAAGATAGACGATTGAAAATACTTTCCTGACATTAAAATCAAATTTTGTAAGGTTTTCCGCTTTATTGCGACTAATTTTGGGAAACAAATTTTTTCTATGAGTAAAGAACATATTGTCATTATTGGAAATGGTATTTCGGGAGTTTCTGCCGCACGTCATATCAGAAAGCTATCCGATAAAAAAATTACCATTATTTCTGCCGAAACTGATTACTTCTTTTCAAGAACAGCTTTGATGTATGTTTACATGGGACACATGAAGTTTGAACACACACAACCCTACGAACCTTGGTTTTGGAAGAAAAATAACATTGAGCTTAAAAAAGCTTTTGTGAAAACGGTTGATACTGCAAACAAAACACTTGTTTTTGATACCGCTGAAACCATGAGTTATGATAAATTAATTATTGCTACGGGTTCAAAACCGAACAAATTTGGTTGGCCTGGACAAGATGCTGACGGGGTAATGGGCATGTATCATAAACAAGATTTAGAAAATTTAGAAAAATATGCTCCAAACAATAAAGCATGTAAAAGAGCGGTAATTGTTGGCGGTGGATTAATAGGTATTGAACTAGCCGAAATGCTTGTTAGCCGAGCTATTCCCGTAACTTTTTTGGTAAGAGAAAACAGTTTTTGGAGCAAAGTACTTCCAAAAGAAGAATCAGCAATGATTAATAAACATATTCTTGAGCATCATATCGATTTACGGCTAAATACTAATCTTAAAGAAATTAAAGCTGATGAAAACGGCAAAGTAAAATCCGTAATTATTGAAGAAACTGGTGAAGAACTGCCTTGCAATGTGGTTGGACTTACAGCTGGAGTTTCACCCAATATTGATTTTTTAAAAGATTCGGGAATAACCTTAGGAAGAGGCGTCAAAGTAAACCGATTTTTAGAAACCAATGTGCCAGATGTTTTTGCTATTGGTGATTGTGCCGAACAACACGAACCTATTGGAGAAAGAAGAGCCATTGAAGCAGTTTGGTACACTGGAAGAATGATGGGTGAAACAGTAGCTCAAACCATTTGTGGAAATAAATTGGCTTACCAACCCGGACATTGGTTTAATTCGGCTAAATTTTTAGATATTGAATATCAAACTTACGGTTGGGTATGGGCGGAACCTAAAGAAAACGAAAAACATTTTTATTGGGAACACGAAAGCGGTAAAAAATCTATTCGTTTGAGTTATGATAAAAACACCCACGAATTTATTGGTGTAAACAATTTTGGAATTAGAATGCGACACGAGTTCTTTGACAAAATGCTTACCGAAAAACAATCTGTGGAGTATGTGTTGGAACATTTAGCTGATGCCAACTTCGACCCCGAATTTTACCAATTGCACGAGGCGGAAATTGTTGCCAAATTCAATAAAGAAAACAATACCAATATTACATTGAAAAAGAAAAATTGGAAACGAATTTTTTCGATGTCTTAAAGAAACAAATCATTAAGAAATTAAGGAACATTAAGAATTAAAACCTTAATAATCTTAATGCCTTAATGGTAAAAAAGAAAAATTAATGACAAAAAAAGAAGTAACACAATTATCTTATGAAATAATAGGTTGTGCAATAACCGTTCATAAAGAACTTGGTCCAGGGTTATTAGAAAGTGTATATGAACAATGTTTGAAATATGAATTAATTAAAAATGGATATAAAGTAACGCAGCAATTAATCGTTCCAGTAATTTATAATGAACTCGAAATGGAGGTTAATTTAAGAGTTGATTTATTAGTTAATGATGTTGTTGTTATAGAATTAAAAGCAGTAGAAAATATTCTTCCTGTTCATGAAGCTCAATTATTAACCTATATGAAATTATTAAAAAAACCTCAGGGGTTATTAATAAATTTTTACACTGATAATATTGCAAAATCTAAAAAACCATTTGTTAATGAGTATTTTTCTCAATTGCCTGATTAAAAATAGAAAACCATTGAGAAATTAAGAAAAATTAAGAGCTAAAACCTTAATAATCTTAATGCCTTAATGGTGAAAAAAGATGATAAATTGAAACCTTTTATAAAGTAAGAACAATAACCTTAATCAACTTAATTCCTTAATGGTAAAAAAATAAAAAAAACTATGAAATCAATTAGCTTAACTCTTATCCTTTTTGGATTTATCAGTTGCGGAAATAGCAACAATACACACCAAGAATCAAACACTACTAACACAACTGAAAATATTGTGTCTGAACAACCTATTGAAGCTGCTCAAGAAGTTGAAGCAACAAAAGAAGAAGAACTTGTTACCGAAGTTACAGAAGAAGAAACAGTTGAAAGTTTGAAACCAGAAACTTCAAGTCCTAAACCTCAAACTCCAAACAAAAAACCTGTAACTGAAGCTAAACCTCAACCAACTATTGAAGAAACACTTCCTGAACCTGAAAAAGAAATTGTGGTAAACGACAAACCCAATCATCAAGCATGGGATGAACTCGCTAAAAAATACGTTACGGCAAATGGAAAAGTAAATTACAACGGCTTTAAATCTGAATTAGATAAATTAAAAAAATACATTGATTATTTGGGTGAAAATCCTGTAAAATCTACTTGGAGTAAAAACGAAGAGTTGGCTTATTGGTTTAATCTTTACAATGCTTCAACGGTTTATTTAATTGCTTCTAATTATCCAACTTCTAGCATTACCAAGTTGGAAAAAGGCAAACCTTGGGACAAAAAATTCATTAAATCGGGCGATAAAACCTACTCGCTCAACGACATTGAAAATGTTATTGTTCGTCCGAAATTCAACGAACCCCTAGTGCATGTTGCTTTCAACTGTGCAGCAGTTTCTTGCCCTATTTTGCTCAATGAAGCTTTTGTTGCCGAAAAACTAACTACTCAGCTTACTAAACAAGCAAAAAATTGGGTAAATGATGCATCAAAAAATGAACTTTCTGCCGACAAAATTAAAGTAAGCCAAATTTTCGATTGGTACAAAGCTGATTTCGATAAAGTGGGCGGTGTAATTGGTTTTATCAATAAATACAGCACAACGAAAATAAACGAAAACGCAAAAATTTCTTACTTAGAATACAACTGGAATTTAAACGAATAATATAATGAAGAGTATCAAAACCATAGGATTAATTATATTTTTAATAGCACTGAGCATTTTTACCGCTCTACTTTTTATTGGAAAATACGAACTTTCTGAAAACACCTTTACCAACTTTATTGAAAACAAAGGCATTAAAAGTGAGCTATTTATACAAAGCATAGAGCAAAAAGTGGTTGGAAACGAATTTTCCAGTCAATTTGCCATGTCGGGTGCAATTATTCATTCGTTAGAAGAAGCTAACAACACGCACAAAACCAATCAAGAATGGGATAAAGTAATTTGGGACAAACCACATAATTTATCTTACGAGCTCATAAAACCATCTGGAAAAGGATTTGTTTATGAGAATAAAGGCTTGTTTTGGCTGCTCACTTTCGGGTTAGGAATTATTGGAGCGTTACTTTTTATTCTTCCCAATGTAATTTTAATGGGAGGTCCTGGAATTAAAAATAATGGTATTTATCATAGTACTGCTACCAACAGAGGTTGGATAGGAATATTGGCTTTTATTTATTTAGTTGGCTTTTATGTGTTGCTATATTTTAATGCCGATTATGTAGTCAATTGGACGTATGTTGTTGACCCCATCAGTTTGGGCCTTAGCGGAAATTTAGCCAGTCAGTGGTTTTTATACGGCTTTTTGTATTGCACAGTAATGACAGTTATGGCGGTTCGTATGTACATCAAATACCGCCACAACAAATATCAAATAGTGCGAACTACTTCAGTGTTGTTTTTTCAGATAGGGTTTGCTTTTTTAATTCCAGAAATTTTAGTTCGTTTCAACCAACCTTATGTTGATTTTAAAAATGCCTTTCCATTAGACTACGATTTCTTTTTCGATTGGAATCTCAACAACTTAATGGCAAGCGGCAACATGGGTATTTTTATTTTGGTTTGGGGCTTGGCACTTACCTTGATTATTGTTCCTGTATTGGTTTATTTTTACGGTAAAAGATGGTATTGCTCTTGGGTTTGTGGTTGCGGAGGATTAGCCGAAACATTGGGAGATCCTTACCGTCAACTTTCAAGCAAAAAAATGGTTGCTTGGAAAATTGAACGATGGTTAGTGCATGGTGTGTTGGTTTTTGCTCTTTTGATGACCATTTTTTCGCTTTACTCTTATTTTTCGGGGGCAGATAGTTTAATGGGAATTAAAACCAAAGATGTAGAATATTATTACGGATTTTTAATAGGCTCTATATTCGCAGGCGTAATTGGAACAGGTTTTTACCCCATTTTAGGCAACAGAGTTTGGTGCCGATTTGGCTGTCCGCTTGCCGCATATATGGGCTTAGTACAGCGTTTTAAATCTCGTTTTAGAATTACCACCAATGGCGGACAATGTATTTCTTGTGGAAATTGCTCAACCTATTGCGAACAAGGAATTGATGTGAGGGCTTATGCTCAAAAAGGAGAAAATATTATCCGTGCAAGCTGTGTAGGTTGTGGCGTTTGTGCTGCTGTTTGTCCTCGTGGCGTATTAAAATTAGAAAACGGACCAGAAGAAGGTAGAATAAAGTCTGTTGAAATTCCTTTAGGAAACGATATTGATTTAATAAAAATGATGAATGATAGAAAAAATGCTTCGTAGTTTACTATTTAAAAAATCCTTACTTTTTTTATTGTTTTTAATGTGCTTTTCGGTGTTAAAAGCTCAAAAGATCTATGAAATAAACTATTTTAATAACGGCAATGTAAAATCGCATGGCTGGATAAATAATGGAATAAAGGATGGTTATTGGAAATTCTATTACGAAAATGGCTATTTAAAACATGAAGGTCATTTTTCTCAAAATCAAAAACACAATTACTGGTTTTATTATGAAACTAACGGCAAAAAAGTTAAAGAAGGACATTATGATAGTGGGAAAAAGACAAAATGGTGGAGTTTCTATAATAATAAAGGATTGGTATCTCATAAATGCCAATATTCAAAAGATAAAAAAAACGGATACAGTATAATTTATCTCAACAATAAACCTATAAAGGTGGAATATTATGAAGATGATAATAAAACAAACGAATGGGATGATTATTTTTCATTTCGCAAAGATAATCCAGTTATAAATCTTTAAAAACGTAAATGAACCCAATTATAAAAGTAATTATCCCAGCTTTTAATGAGCAAAATTCCATTGCTCATGTTATTAACGATATTCCAAATTCGGTTAATGAAGTCATTGTGGTGAACAATAATTCGTCAGATAAAACGGGTGAAAATGCAAAAAATGCTGGAGCAACCGTACTATCTGAAAACAATCCTGGTTACGGATATGCTTGTTTAAAAGGTATGGATTACATCGCAAAGCAAACTCAACAGCCCGATATAGTTGTTTTTTTAGATGGCGATTATTCCGATTATCCCGAGCAACTTACTCAAATTGTAGCTCCAATAATTCATAACGATATTGATTTTGTGATTGGTGCAAGAGTTAAACACTTAAGAGAAGCTGGTTCCATGACTCCTCAACAAGTTTTTGGAAATTGGTTAGCCACTTTTTTAATGAAATGGTTCTTCCGTTCTACTTTTACCGATTTAGGCCCTTTTAGAGCCATAAAATATGAAAAATTACTTGCTCTTAATATGCAAGACAAAACCTACGGTTGGACAGTAGAAATGCAACTCAAAGCATTGAAACAAAAAATGAGTTATACAGAAATACCCGTGAAATATAGAAACCGAATTGGCGTATCAAAAGTTTCGGGAACGGTTAAAGGGTCTGTTATGGCAGGAATAAAAATATTAAGTTGGATTTTTAAATACAGTTTTAAATAAATGATAATAGCAACAATCATCATTATTATATACACATTGGCTTTGCTGCTCATCTTTTTTTATGCGTTGGCTCAGCTCAATTTGTTGTTTAATTACATCAAATACAAAAAAGAAACTAAACATCAAGTTAAACTTGAGTTGTCTGTTTTTAAAGAATTGCCTATGGTTACCATTCAGCTTCCGGTTTATAACGAAATGTATGTAATGGAACGGTTACTCAACAATATTGCTCAAATAGATTATCCAAAAGATAAATTGGAAATACAAGTATTGGATGATTCAACTGATGAATCTTTAGAAACTACCAAAACACAAATTGAGGCACTGCAAAAAACTGGCTTAGACATTCAACACATTACTAGAAAAGACAGAAAAAACTTTAAAGCTGGAGCATTAAAAGAAGGTTTAGTAACAGCAAAAGGCGAATTTATTGCCATTTTTGATGCTGATTTTCTCCCTCAAAAAGATTGGTTAAAACTCACTCTCCCCTATTTTATTGATGAGAAGATTGGCGTAGTGCAAACCCGATGGGGACATCTGAATAAAGATTATTCTATGCTCACAAAAGTACAAGCTTTTGCATTGGATTTACATTTTACTTTAGAACAGGTTGGCAGAAACAGTCAGCAGCATTTTATCAACTTTAACGGTACTGCTGGTATTTGGCGTAAAAGCTGCATTTTAGATGCTGGAAATTGGCAAGGCGACACCCTAACCGAGGATTTAGATTTAAGCTACAGAGCCCAACTCAACAAATGGAAGTTCAAATATTTAGAAGATGTAGAAACACCTGCCGAATTACCAATTATTATTAGTGCTGCTCGCTCGCAGCAATTTAGGTGGAACAAAGGTGGTGCTGAAAATTACCAAAAAATGATTAGGAAAGTTTTTGCTTCTAACAACATCTCATTAAAAACAAAATGGCATGCTGCTTTTCATTTACTCAACAGCACCATGTTTTTTACCATTTTAGTTATTGCTTTATTAAGCGTTCCCATTTTATATATTAAAGCTTGGTATCCAGAGTTGAAGTATGTATTTTACATCATGGCATTTTTCCTGATGAGTACGCTTATTTTCTTTTGTTGTTATTGGGAAATGTTTAAACAAATTTATGGCGGTGGTTGGAAAAAGTTTTTTGTATTTATTGGTCGATTTTTTGCCTTTTTTTCCATTGCTATGGGCTTTTCGTGGAACAATACCGTTGCCATTTTAGAAGGTCATTTGGGTAAAAAAAGTGCCTTTATTCGCACCCCAAAATTTAATATCAATGCTGTTTCCGATAAATGGACCGGTAACAAATACATTACCAACAAAATTTCGCTTAACACCATTATAGAAGGATTATTGATGCTCTATTTTGCTTTTGGCTTATACAGTGCCTTTGTTGTAAAACCCGAAGGACAAGATTTTGGTATGTTCCCCTTTCATTTGATGTTGTTTGCAGGATTTGCGTATGTGTTTTTTAGCTCTGTTTTTAGTCGTGTTAAATGAATATAAAAAACAATTCCATTCTATTTTACACCTTAACTGGTTTAAGTGCAATAGGCTACTTTCTATTTGCTTATCATACCCAACGAGCCGATTTTGCTAATGTTTTTGTTATCTACGCTGCTTTGTTTTTGTTGTTTGTTGGAATGTATCAAACTCAAAAAAACAATTTTTTAACCTTAGCTGGTGTTGGTATTTTATTCCGAATTATTTTTTTTGTTGCCATACCTAATTTATCCCAAGATTTTTATCGATTTATTTGGGATGGAAGAATGCTTTTAAATGGATTTAATCCCTATTTATTTACCCCCGAATCGTTTATACAAAGTGGAGAATTGCCTATCAACCAAGCCCAAGAACTTTATGAAGGAATGGGTCAACTAAACGGCAGTAACTTCACCAACTATCCGCCTATCAATCAGCTTTGTTTTGTGTTGGCAAATTTGTTTGGCACCAATTCTATTTTAGGAAGTGTTATTGGGCTTCGTTTCCAAATTATTTTAGCAGATATTGGTATTTTATATTTCGGAAAAAAATTACTCGAAAAACTTCATTTACCTGTTTCTGCTATTTTCCTGTATTTTCTAAACCCTTTTATTATTATTGAACTTACAGGCAATTTACATTTTGAAGGGGTGATGCTCTTTTTTTTAGTCTGGTCGTTGTATTTATTACATACCCAAAAATGGAAATGGGCGGCAATAGTATTAGCACTTTCTGTTTCGGTAAAGCTCATACCATTAATTTTTCTACCCTTGTTTTATCAACGATTTAAACTCAAGCAACTACTTGTTTTTTATGGAATCACGCTTATTGCTATTGCCCTACTTTTTATTCCTTTTTTTAATACGGTTTTTATTGCCAATTATTCGCAGAGCGTGGGTTTATGGTTTAGATCTTTTGAATTTAATGCCAGTTTTTATTATTTAGCACGAGCCATTGGCTATCAAATTAGCGGATATAATCAAATTGCTATAATTGGTAAAATAATTCCTTTAGTTGTTATTTTAATTGTTTTAATATTTTCATTCTTTCGAGAAAATAAAACTTCCCAGCAACTTATTACAGTTATGTTGCTAAGTTTGAGTGTTTATTTCTTTTTAAGTACCACCGTTCATCCTTGGTATGTTGCTACGTTGGTTTTGTTAAGTGTATTTTCCAAATATAGGTTTGCTTTGGTATGGAGTTTCGCTGTTATTTTAAGTTATTCTGCTTATACTAACAATCAGTTTAACGAAAATTTGTGGTTAGTTGCCTTAGAATATTCGTTGGTACTGGGATGGTTTATTTGGGAGTTGTTTTTAAGTAATAAACACAGCCACATTGCTTATAAACAGTAAGGCACTCAGTTTTTTTCCTTAATAATAAAAAATAAAATGTAAGGAAATAAAAAACCTTTCGTCTGTTCATCCAAACAAAATTAAAATAAAAAAAAAGATGAACTCAACAACCAAAAAAAGATTAAAAATAATTGCATTTCTTGGCCTAGGCGGAATTGTAATTGCTGCAGGCATAGTAATTTATTTATTTAACATGCCTCACAGAGATGTAAAAGCAACTGCTGCAGACTATAGTATTAATGCCGAAGAAATTGTAGCAGAGTATTTAAAAGATGCTTTGGCAGCAAATGAAAAATATCTTGATGCAGAAGGAGAATCTAAAATATTAGCTGTTAATGGAGTAATAAATGAAATTACAGAGGATTTTAATGGAGATAAAGTAGTGTTGTTGAAATCGGACCAAATGGAAGCAGGAGTTAGCTGTACATTTACCCCAGAAACCAACACGCAAGCAGCCAATTTTAAAGTTGGTGACAAAGTAATTATTAAAGGAGTTATTCGCTCGGGAGCAAGTTACGATGAAGATTTGGAAATGTACGAGCACGTAATTATGGAAAAAAGTAGTATTCAACAATAATAAATAATAATAAAAACCATTTAAAAATTAAAAATCATGAAAAAAACAATGCTAACCATTATGGCTGTAGCTGCAATCAGTTTAACTGCCATGTCGCAAAAATTAGTAACTTCAAAATCTAACATCAAGTTTCACTCGCATACCGCAGCAGAAGATATTGAAGCAAACAACACTAAAGCTGTTGGAACGATAGATACAAAAACAGGAGAAGTGGTGTTTTCAGTACCAATGCAAGCTTTTGAATTTGAAAAATCATTGATGCAAAAACATTACAACAGCCCTAAATTTTTGGACACAAAACAATTTCCTAAAGCAAAATTAACAGGTAAAATAACTAATTTATCAAGTGTAAATTTTACAAAAGATGGTACTTATACAGTAACAGTAAAAGGAGAGATGGACATGCACGGAGTTAAGAATCCAATTGAAGAACAAGCAACCATTACTATTAAAAATGGAGTAGTTTCGGTAGATACAAAATTTAAAATTGTATTGGCAGATTATAAAGTTGCATTTGAAAAAGGTAAGCCTTCAACTAACATCGCAAAAGAAGTTGAAGTAACAGTTAGTGCTGATTATCAAGCTAAAAGCTAATTCTAAAACAACCCATTAAGCAAATTGTATTAATTATTTGTTTAGTGGGTTTTTAAAACCTTAAAAACCATGAAGAACTTGATTTACCCCATAATTATACTAGCCATTGCAAGCATTTTATTTTTTGCTTTTAAAAGCCCTAATGTAGATTTCAACAAAGATTCTCATGAAGGAATTCAATTCTATAAAGGAGCTTGGCAAGAAGCACTAGAAAAAGCTGAAAAAGAAAATAAAATTATTTTTCTTGATGTTTATGCAACTTGGTGTGGTCCATGTAAAAAGCTAAAAGCTTATACTTTTTCTGATGCTACAGTAGGTAGTTTTTATAACAATAACTTTATAAATGTGGCAGTTGATGGTGAAAAAGGCGAGGGCATTGAATTAGCAAAGAAATATAGTGTAAGAGCTTATCCGACACTTTTGTTTATAAATTCTTCAGGAGAAATAGTTCATAGAACAGCTGGTTATCATAAAGCAAATGATTTTAATGAATTAGGTGAACTGGTAGTAAAAAACATTAAAAGATAACTAAACTATGAAATTAACATTAGTAAATACCGCCATTATATTATTAATTATGATAGGATCAGGAAATATTTTCGGACAGGGTAAAAATAAAGAGAAAAAAGAACCGCAAGGATTAGCCATTGGTGATACAGTTGCAAACTTTACAACCATAGATGCAGATAGTAATTTGTATGTTTTTGAAAATATGATTAAAAAAGGACCAATAGTGGTTATTTTTATTCGTGGTCAGTGGTGTCCTATTTGTAACCGACACATGAGTCAGCTACAAGATAGTCTGCAAGCGGTTTACAAAAAAGGAGCTAACGTTGTGGTAATCTCTCCAGAAAAACCCGAATATATTAATAAAACAATTGAAAAAACCAGAGCTCAATTTACCATACTTTACGATGAAAACCAAAAAATTTCAGACGCGTTTGATGTAACTTTTGAACCCAGTGGAAAAGACAAAATGATTTACAATACTGTACTTGGAGCCAAACTAAAAGATGCTCATACTGATGATTCTGAAAGACTTCCTGTACCTGCCACATTTATAATTGATACCAATAAAAAAATTGTTTGGAGACATTTTGACACCAACTATAAAAATCGTTCTACTGTAAAAGAAATTTTAGAAAACATTCCCGAAAAAAAGATTAAAAACTAACTAATTTATGGAAAGGCCAACTCAAGGAAATAACGTTGTTGATTTTGAAATGGAGGATTATTATGGGAAAATGATAAACCTTTCCGATTTTAAAGGTAAAAAAATTTACTTAAGCTTTTTTAGAGAAGCATCATGCCCGTTTTGTAATCTAAGGGTTCATCAACTTATTAAAAGATACCAAGAGTTTAAAGATAAAAACATTGTGATTATCACTTTTTTTGCCTCATCAAAAGAAGAAATTGCAAATTATGCAGGAAAACAACAAGTACCTTTTATTATTATTCCTGATGCAGATTCATTAATGTATAAAAAATACAATATAAAACAATCTTCATTAGGAATGATTAAAACCATGACAAATCCAATTAAAATGTTAGAAGTTATGTTTAGTAAGTATTTTAATCTAAATGCCCTGAAATCAAAACCAATTTTACCAGCAGATTTTTTAATTGATGAAAATCAACAAATTTATAGAGCATTTTATGGCAAAGATTTCGGAGATCATCTTACTTTTGAAGAAATTTTAAATTGGAAGTAATGTCAAAAATTAAAGTAATACAACACGAGGAAGCCACTGGAAGGCTTAAAGAAATTTATGATGAATTGGTTGGTAAAAGAGGCAAACTAGCTGAGGTTCATAAAATACAAAGTTTACGACCAGAAAGCATTGTTAAACATATAGACCTTTATTTGGAAATTATGTTTACAAAATCTGAACTGTCTCGTGCCGAAAGAGAAATGATGGCTGTGGTTGTTTCTGCAGCTAATAACTGCTATTACTGTCAAATACACCATGCCGAAGCACTTAACCATTACTGGAAAGATGAGCAAAAAGTAGAGCTTTTTAGAATAAGTTACAACTCGGTACCACTTTCTAAAAAAGAAAAATTATTGTGTGATTATGCAAAAGAATTAACATTACAACCAGCTATTGATAGTGGAATTGTTGAAGAATTGAAACAATTAGGGTTATCTGATTCAGCTATTTTAGACGCTACTTTGGTAGTGGCATATTTTAATTTTGTTAATCGAATTGTGCTTTCTTTAGGGGTTAATTTAGAAGAAAAAAACAATGCAGTTGGATATAAATATTAAACATGAAGTTTTATAATTACTACATATTATTAATCTTACCCTTATTTCTTGGCTTTTCAAACCCAACCAAAAACAACAATGCATCTTTGTTTAAAATTGAAAGAAGCAAAGATGCGAATCAAATATTTTATGATGTTCATTTTATTGAAAAAAACAAGCTAGATTTAAAAAATCCTATTAGCATATATTGGATTAGAAATACTGAAGGTGGCAAAATAAAACCGCTAACTTGGATTCAACAAAACTATGCTTATGGGTTAGAATTTACAAAAACTTCTGAGAAAATGGCTCAATTTCATTTTGTATCTTATGACAAAAGAAGTTTTACACTAAAACAAGTTGGAAAAGAATGTTTTAAAGTTTTTACACAACTAAATGATAAAGAAGTTATTGTAAATCGTATTTTTATACAAATAGATGGTGGCACATTTTGGTTTCCAAAAATTTCTAAAGTAGAATTACATACACAAGACCCTACAACAAAAAAAGAAATTGTTGAAATAATTAACCCTTAAGAATATATACTCTAATGAAACTACCTTTTTCAGCCATAGACACTAAAATGGAAGCAAACAAAAAAGATATTATTTTAACTAAACTGTTTAAACATATTGAAAATGAAGTTAAAGAATCATTTTTAGATGACACACTTGTTGTAAACTATCAAGAACCTCAATCTCTCAGAGAAAAAATTAATTTTTCAGTACAAAGAAGCGGAACTTCTGATGAAGAGTTTATTGAACTAATGAATAGTTATATGAACTATTCAGTAAAAACCAACCACAAACAGTTTTTTAATCAACTTTTTTCTGGGTTTAATTTTCCGGCATTTATAGGAGAAGTAATTACTACATTAACAAACACATCAATGTACACCTATGAGGTTGCTCCAGTAGCAACATTAATAGAGCAAGAAATGGTTAAGTTAATGAATTATTATACTGGTTATGAAAATGGAGATGGCATTTTTTTAAGTGGAGGAAGTAATGCCAATTTAATAGCAATGTTTTCAGCTCGAAATCACGCATTGTCTGAAATAAAAAACAACGGAGTTAATGCGTCAAACAAGCAATTAGTAGCATTTGTAAACGAACAAGCTCACTACTCTTTTGAGGTTGCTGGTAATTTATTGGGCATAGGGGTTAAAAACATAAAAAAAATACAAGCAGATAACTATGGAAGAATGATTCCTGAAAAACTTGAAGAAGCTATCAATCTTTCTTTATCAAACAACGAACACCCATTCTTTGTGGCAGCTACCTGCGGAACAACAATCTTAGGAGCTTATGACCCTTTAAATGAATTGGCAGCTATATGTAAAAAACACCAAATTTGGCTACATGCCGATGGTTCTTTTGGCGGCTCTATAATTTTATCTAACCAACATAAATATTTAATTGAGGGTATAGAAAAAACAGATTCTTTCACATGGAACCCTCATAAGCTAATGAATATTCCGTTAATCTGTTCCGCCTTATTGGTAAACAAAAAAGGGGTGTTAGAAGAGAATATTACAGACATGGATACCAATTATATTTTTCATAACGAAAGCGATATTCAAGATTTGGGCAAAAAATCTGTACAATGTGGTAGGAGGGTAGATGCAGTTAAACTATGGTTTGCATGGAAATATTTTGGATTAGAAGGTTATGAAAACCAAATTAATCAATTAATTGATTTAGCTACTTATGCCGAAAATTATGTAAATATTCATCCTAACTTAGAGTTAATGTTTACTCGTCAATCTTTTACAGTATGTTTTAGATATACTTCTAATAAAATTACAAATAGTAATAACTTCAATCTTTTATTGAGAGAACAACTTCGTAAAAAAGGATTATCTGCTGTAAACTATGCCACAATTAACAATCAACTTTTTATAAGGTGGGTAATAACCAACCCTAGCTTAGAGTATAAGGATATTGATGTGTTTTTTAACAATTTTTTAAAAGAAGCTAACGAACTTGAAAAGCAATATTAAACATAACGGATTTGCTATTGCCATTGCATGGCCAGAGACTTTATGCAAACAAGCTGGTGCTTGGTACGATGGTTTAATGAATAGTTTAAAGATAAGCAAGAATAATTACTACAAAGTAGGGCATGCTGCAGTAGTATTAATTAATGCTCAAACAAACAAATGTCATTATTTCGATTTTGGCAGATACCATACTCCTTATGGCTATGGCAGAGTGCGAGATGAAATTACTGATCATGATTTAATTCTGAAAACGTCTCCTGTAATTAAAAGCAATACTATTGAAAATATAGATTCCATTTTAAACGAATTATTAAACAATCCTTCTTGTCATGGTAACGGGTATTTATTAGCTTCTTATACTTCGGTAACATTTGAAAAAGCTTATGCAAAAGCTAAACAAATGCAACAAAAAGGAGTAATAAAATATGGCCCTTTTGAGCCAAACGGCACGAATTGCTCTAGGTTTGTTAGGTCGGTAGTTTTATCGGGTAAACCAAAATTCACTTACCAACTTAAATTATTAACCCCTTATTCTGTTAGCCCAACACCAAAAACAAATGTATTGTCGCTTTCAAATAAACTCATATTATTTCCCGAAGAAAGTACCCTTTTTAAAAATATTGCAATAGCATGAGTTTACAATCTACCTTATTACCGCCCCAAAAACCTCAACATATCCCTGCCGAAAGCCAATGGTTAGCAGGAGAAGGAGCTGGTTCGTGGTTTTGTATTGAATTACAAAACAACCAATATAAAGTTACTCGCTATTCTCCCGAAGGAAATATAGAATGTGAAGGATTTTTTAGTTGCAAAACAACGGGTTTTGATATTATTAAAACCTATGAATTTGTACACTTATCTCATTGTCAAAACGTTACTATCCATCAAAACAGTGTTGTTTTTTCTTTTGAAAGAATAAATTAGTTGTAAACTATATCAAACTTTCAGCAAAAGCTCTGGTTTGTTTATCAGTTGCTACATAATCCTCATAAGTTGGTTGAGCGATGAAAGTAACCTGTTCCATGCACTTTTGATTGATTTCGGCAATGTCTAAAAACTTAATTTTGTCTTTTAGGAAAGCTTCAACAGCTACTTCATTAGCGGCATTTAAAATACAAGCCATATTGCCTCCTTTTTCCAAGGCATTAAATGCCAATTGTAAGTTTAAAAATGTTTCGGCATCAGGTTTTTCAAAGGTTAATTCAGGGTAATCCATAAAATTAAACCTTGGCGATTTTGAGCTTAATCGTTGAGGAAACGAAAGCGCATATTGTATAGGATGTTTCATGTCGGGCAAGCCAAGCTGAGCTTTCATGCTGCCATCTTCAAATTGAACTAAAGAATGTACAATAGATTGCGGATGAACGATAACATCAATTTGTTCGGGTTTTAAGTTAAATAACCATTTGGCTTCTATTACTTCTAAGCCTTTATTCATCAATGTTGCTGAATCTATGGTGATTTTTGCTCCCATATCCCAGTTGGGATGTTTTAAGGCTTGCTCTTTGGTAATATGTTGTAGTTCATGACGTTTTTTTCCTCTAAACGGTCCACCCGAAGCAGTTAAATAAATTTTCTCAATTTTATTTTGAAACTCCCCTACCAAACACTGAAAAATAGCCGAATGTTCTGAATCTACAGGCAAAATAGCTACCTTGTTTTCAATGGCTAATTTATTGATTAACTCTCCGGCAACTACCAAGGTTTCTTTGTTAGCCAACGCGATGGTTTTTTTAGCTTTTATAGCATTAATAGTGGGCAATAATCCTGCATAACCTACCAAAGCTGTCAAAACAACATCAATGTCGTCCATTTCTACTACCTGAGCCAATGCGGCTGTTCCTGCATAAGTCTTAATATCGTGTTCCCAAAGGGCTTCTTCTACTTTTTTATACTTAGCTTCATCGGCAATAACTACCACATTAGGTTTAAATTTTATGGCTTGTGCTATTAATAAATCTGCATTGCCATTGGCAGTAAGCACTTCTACCTGAAACTTATCAGCATGTTCTTCTATAACTTCAAGGGCTTGAGTTCCTATAGAACCAGTAGAACCTAAAATGGCAATTTTTTTCATATTTTTCTAACCAAGACGCAAGGATGCAGTTTTTTCAATTATAAACTTACTTTTTTAACGATTTTTGCTTTATTTCGTTAAGTAATGTTTCTTTTGCTTGTCTATAAGATTTTATGTTAAGGTAACTTCCATTACCAAGTTCAGCAATAGTTAACATTGATTTTTCAGTCCATTTTTCATTTTTTACACCAACAACCGAAACATTAATTCCATTGCTTGTGTTTTGTTCAACATTCGCTTTATCTTTTTTACTTAGGTTAAATACACCGTCTGTTGCTATAATAATAAGGTTATTTCCTTCGGTAAGTTTGTTTTGATATGCTATTTCATAGGCTTTTTCAAGACCTTGAGCTCCTTCTGTTCTCCCTCCAGCAGATAAATCTTGGATAATTTCGGTAATTTGGGCTTTGTCTTTTACAAATTGAGAAGCTAAAACAACATCAACAGTTGAGGCGTAAGTTACAATTGCCAACCTGTCAATAGAACGTAATCCGTTTAACAATTCTATCATAGCAGCTTTAAGCAAATCCATTCTACCCTCTAACTTCATCGAAACAGAAGCATCTATTAAAAAAACGATGTTGTTTTCGGCATATAATCCAACCGGCATTGCTGATGTTGAAATAGTATCTTCAGGTTCTGGGGTAAATTCAGGCTCAACAATAACATCAGCCTGTTCAACAATTATAGGTTCTTCAGAAGGTTCTCCCAAATAGAAAATGATTTCTTTTAAATTATCTTGATGCACTTCAACAGCTTGTTCGCTATAACCGTACCCGTTGGCACTTGCCACTATATAATATACATCATTTTTTAAGGTTTGATTGGTTTCTCCGGCTCTGTTTGTTCTTAGTTCTTTGTAAATTAATCCATCCCAAATAATTTCTACCAATGCATTAGGAATAGGTTGTTTGGTAGTATTATCAATTACTTTTATAGCAATTTCAGTATGGATATCTTCGGGTTGTTTGATCGTTTCAAAATCAGGACATTCTAAGGATTCATTTATATCAGCTGTTTTGGCAATACCTTCAATAGTAAATGTAATCGGATGGTTCTGAACACTTGTCCAAACGGGAATATCAGCCTTATAAGCTCCTTTTCTTTTGGGCGTATATTTTATTCTGATAATTACTGAGCTATCGGGCTGAATGGTTTTAGTAGTTACTTTTACATCCACACCATAAGGTTCTTCAATTTTGGTAATTTCAGCCGCAACTTTTCCGGCATTAGTAACTGTAAAATCAATATATTTTTTATCCTCTTTATTAATTTCACCGAAATTATGCGTGGATTTATCGAACACCAACTGAGCAACAGCAGCCTGAATACTAAATAAAAAAATAATATGTAATAAAAGTGCCTTTCTCATTGGTTAACAATTGCTTTTAATAAGCCCATTTTTAAACTAAAAGTTTGCCAAAGTTACAATTTGTTTTTTAGTTAAATTGGGTTTAAGATAACTTAGAATTTATAAAAAATAGTATTTCTGTTTATGTATTATGAAAAATAAAAATCACTAAGCTGAAGCGTTAAAATTTTAATAGAGAGCTAAGTAATTGCCGAGAAAAACAGCTAATTTCCAATTTCTAACCTCCAATAATTAATTTCCCTAATCTTTACTAAAATGTTTGTGATAATCTTGTTGGCTTCTTTTTATTACCTCCAACGCTTCTTCTTTTCCATAAACATGGCTAATTTCTACATTGGCTTTTTCCTCTCCGGGAATAGATTTATAAGTCAAAAAATAGTGTTTTAGTCGGTTGATTAATGATGGAGGACATGCTAAAATATCGTTCCATTTGGCATACACCTCATCACCTTTAAGAATGGCTATAATTTTATCATCCGCTTCGTTGTTGTCTATCATTCTGAATCCGCCTATAGGAATAGCAGGAACAATAATATTTCCATGCGTAATGTTTCTTTCGGTTAACACACAAATATCTAAGGGGTCTCCATCTCCTAAAACGCTGGTTTTGCCTGTTTTTTCCATACAAAAAGCAGCTACCTGCTCAGCACAATACGTTTGCGGAACAAACCCATACAAAGCCGGAACAATGTTCGAGAACTTTTGTGGTCGGTCAACTTTTAAAAATCCAGAAGCTTTATCTACTTCATATTTTACTGAATCACTAGGTGTCATTTCTATAAACGACATTACCATTTCAGGAGCTTGTTCTCCAATAAAAATCCCGTGCCACGGGTGTGCTTGATATTTTTTTTTCATTCTAATTCTACTCTAAAATTTTGATTATTTTTAATTCATTCCTTCTGTTTACAGCATAAAGCCGTTCTTTTTCATCCGAACTTTCTGTTTTAGAAATAAGCTCCTCTGAAATTATTGGTTGTTCTTCACCATAGCCTTTAAAGGTTAATCTTGATGAATCTATTCCTAATGAAATTAGTTTTCTTACAATACTTTCTGCTCTTTTTTCTGATAATTTTAAGTTATACTCACTAGATCCTCTTGAATCGGTGTGACTACCAACTTCAATAATTAAATTAGGATGTTGATTCATAAATATAACTATACTATCAATAATAGTATCTTCAACATTATTTCCCAACCTAAAGCAAGTACTATAATCTAAAGGAGCAATTCTATGAATAGCTCCAACAACAAAATCTTTATCGCTGTATTCAAAAGTAACTTGACTTTTAGCAAAAAGAGTTAGAAAAACTATCGGTATAAATAACCATCTTATCATTATAATCAATTGTTTTTATCCTTAAAACTCTTTATCATGCTTTCTACATTTTCCCTAGCAACATTCCATTCTATATTTTCCTCCCCTTTTTGATAATAAAAAGACCAATCTAGTTCCCAATCTCTATGATTTTCAGTTCCTCCCATATCAAACCTAATTCCACAAAGACCTAAATAATTAGCAGCTTCATGTATTTTTTCAGCTTGTTCGTCATTTTCAATTTCAAACGATACATTTACCCAGTATTTTGAAGGAATATTATTTGGTGTTTCAAATTTTTCAGTTAATGCAGTGTCGTCTTTAGAGCTTGTAGAATTTATGATGATTGAAATACCACTTTCTTTTAGTTCATTTACTTTTTCTAATGTAAAAAAATAAGCTTCAATTGGTGTCATGGTTTCACTTTTTTATATAATCAGTATGGATTGCGAATAATAATTTAGCGTTAGTGCCTCAACTATTCTGCCATCATCAATCAATAATTTTCCAAAATCCTCCTCCGCTGCCACAAAGTAAAGGCAAGCGTCCACGCTTGTGGTTTTATTTTGTTAAATTCAAACATATTTTAATTCTAAATCA
>JAVVER010000002.1:0-78829 GCA_032251145.1 Vicingaceae bacterium
TAACGAATAACAACTAACGAATAACAACTAACGAATAACAACTAACGAATAACAATTAACGAATAACTAACAGATGGAAGAAATAAAACTTTTTTTTGAATCAGTAAGCCCAGTGCAACAAGCATTGTATGCGTCTTTATTTACTTGGGGATTAACTGCTTTAGGTGCCGCATTTGTGTTTGTATTTAAAACTATGAACCGTGCTTTTTTTGATGGAATGTTAGGTTTTACAGGAGGCGTAATGGTGGCAGCAAGTTTTTGGTCGCTACTAAGTCCAGCTATTGAGATGAGCGAAGGAGAGGGGTTTGTTCAGGTAATTCCTGCAGCGGTTGGTTTTTTAGGTGGAGCAATGTTTTTGTTTGGCTTGGATAAAATATTACCTCATTTACATATTAATTTTAAAGAGGGAGAAAAAGAAGGTGTAAAAACGGAATGGCACCGCTCTGTTTTGTTAGTGTTGGCAATTACATTACATAATATTCCAGAGGGCTTAGCGATAGGGGTGTTGTTTGGCGGAGCAGCTATGGGCTTAGAAGGAGCAACAATGGGTGGGGCAATTGCGTTGGCAATAGGTATTGGAATTCAAAATTTCCCAGAAGGAATTGCAGTATCAATGCCGTTGAGAAGACAAGGGTTATCTCGTTGGAAAAGTTTTAATTACGGACAATTATCTGCAATAGTAGAGCCATTTGCAGCGGTTTTAGGTGCTTGGGCAGTTTTTACTTTTCAGCCAATTTTACCTTATGCGTTGGCTTTTGCCGCAGGAGCTATGATTTATGTAGTAGTAGAAGAAGTAATTCCCGAAACTCAAAGAGATAAATATACCGATATTGCTACAATGGGCTTTATTCTAGGTTTTATTGTGATGATGACCTTGGATGTAGGATTGGGGTGATTAATGAATTGGAGATTAGAAATTAGAGATTAATAATTATTGATAAACAAATAACTTGTCTAATTTTGAAGCGTGAGCAATAAAATCAACATAAAAAACAGAAAAGCGAAGTTTGAGTATGAGTTTTTAGAGACTTTTACAGCAGGTATTCAGCTTACGGGTACCGAAATAAAATCTATAAGAGCTGGTAAAGCGAATATTGCAGATGGATATTGCTTTTTTAATAATGATGAATTGTTTGTTAAAAATGTTTTTATTGCAGAATATGAGCAAGGAACCTATAACAATCACGACCCAAGAAGAGTAAGGAAATTATTACTTAATCGTAGTGAGCTAGATAAATTAATAAAAAAGAAAAAGGATGTTGGACTAACCATTATTCCAGTTAGCTTATTTATTAATAACAAAGGTTTTGCTAAGTTAGAAATAGCGCTGGCAAAAGGTAAAAAACTCCACGACAAACGTGAAACTCTAAAAGCCAAAGACACTAAACGAGAAATGGATAGGGCTAAGAAGTTTTAAGGTTTAAACTTCATTTCTAAAAAATTAAATGGTTCGTTTTTATCCTATAGCTTTACAGTAAAAAATAATTTGAAAGACACTTGCCTACCAAACAATAAGTGCTTAAAATTGTAAGCTGATAAAAAATCGAAAATGATTCGCGAAAAACTAGATAAAGCCATAAGAGAAGTTCCTGATTTTCCTAAGCCAGGCATCTTATTTAAAGACATTACCCCTATATTTTTAGATCAACAACTTTGTTCCGAAATTGTTGATGAATTAGCAAAACAAACCGAGAAAATGCATTTGAATGCCATAGTTGGCATTGAAAGTAGAGGTTTTTTCTTCGGAATTTTATTGGCTAACAAATTAAATATTCCGTTTATCCCTATTAGAAAAAAAGGTAAATTACCTTACAAAACGGTTTCTTACGAATATGAACTAGAATATGGAACAGCAGCAATGGAAATGCATTGCGATGTAGTTCAAAAAGATTGGAATGTGTTGATTCATGATGATTTATTGGCAACAGGAGGGACAGCAGCAGCGGCTGCAGAACTAATACAAATGCAACATGCCAACGTATCTGGTTTCTCTTTTGTAGTAGAATTGGAATTTTTAAAAGGAAGTGAAAAATTAAAAAAATATACAAACAACATTATCAACTTAATTTCATTTTAGAAATAAGAAGATAACTTAATTTATTACAATATGAATTTTGAATATACTGAAAATCAGCGAATGATAGCTGATATGATTAGAGATTTTGCAGAAAAAGAAATTCGTCCGAAAATGATGGAATGGGATGAAACACAAGAATTTCCTGTGGAAGTATTTAAAAAACTAGGAGAGTTAGGTTTGATGGGAGCAGTTATTCCGCAAGAATATGGCGGTTCGGGAATGAGCTATAATGAATATGTGGTAGTAGTTTCTGAAATTGCAAAAGTTTGCGGTTCTATCGGACTTTCAGTTGCTGCTCATAATTCACTTTGCACTAACCATATTTATATGTTTGCCAATGAGGAGCAAAGAAAAAGATGGTTGCCTAAATTAACAACTGCCGAATGGATTGGAGCTTGGGGATTAACAGAACACAATACCGGTTCTGATGCTGGTGGAATGAATACTACAGCTAAACAAGATGGCGATTATTGGGTGTTGAATGGTGCAAAAAATTTTATTACGCACGCAATTTCTGGAGATATTGCGGTAGTAATTGCTAGAACTGGTGAGAAAGGTGACTCAAGAGGAATGACTGCTTTTGTTATTGAAAAAGGAACGCCAGGTTTTTCATCAGGGAAAAAAGAAAATAAATTAGGAATGAGAGCTTCTGAAACTGCTGAATTAATATTTGCAGATTGTAGAGTGCATAAAGATAACGTTTTGGGAAATGTTGGAGAAGGTTTTATTCAGGCAATGAAGATTTTAGATGGTGGAAGAATTTCTATTGCATCGTTAGGATTAGGAATTGCCAAAGGAGCTTACGAAGCTGCTTTAACTTATTCCAAAGAGAGAGAACAGTTTAATCAACCAATTTCTAACTTTCAGGCAATTGCTTTTAAATTAGCCGATATGGCAACAGAAATTGAAGCTGCAGAATTGTTGATTTACGAAGCAGCAGACCTTAAAGACAAAGGATTACCTGTTACTAAAGTATCTGCAATGGCTAAGTATTACTCTTCAGAAGTAGCTGTTAGAGTTTCTACAGATGCAGTACAAATTTTTGGAGGTTATGGATATACCAAAGATTTTCCAGCAGAGAAGTTTTATAGAGACTCTAAACTTTGTACTATTGGTGAAGGAACATCAGAAATTCAAAAATTAGTTATATCAAGAGAAATATTAAAATAAAAAACTTGCAGATTATAATTTTATCTCTAAATTTGCAGCCCTTTTAATAATTTTAAAAACACAATAGGAATGATAATTATACCGATTAAAGATGGTGAAAACATCGAGAGAGCTTTAAAGAAGTACAAAAAGAAGTACGAAAGAACAGGTACTATCAAAGAATTGAGAAATAGAAAACAGTACGATAAGCCTTCTGTAATTAACAGAGCAGAGAAAATTAAAGCTATCTATGTTGAGAAATTAAGAAAAGCTGAAGAATAATTAAGTTTGTTCTTTACTTTAAAAAAAATATTTTTACAGCCTACGTTTGAAAAAACATAGGCTTTTTTTATTTTAGCGTATATGGCTTCTAAAATTCTAAATAAAATACTCGATTTAAAAGTGGTGAAGCAAGTTGTTGCTTGGTCAAAAAAAGTAGTATTCCCTGGTTTTGATGGAATTCCATTGTTTGAGGTGCTAACTTTTTTGTTAAAAGGTGTGCAAGAAAGCTCTTTAACCACAAGAGCTGCTGCACTGGCTTTTCGTTTTTTCTTAGCCATTTTTCCGGCATTAATTTTTTTACTTTCCTTATTACCCTATATTCCTATTGATGATTTTTACAATAATTTACTTACACTTTTAGAAGGGTTACTACCAGATGATGCTTTTGAAATGACAAAAAGCACTATGGACGACTTAGTGCATAAGAAACATGATACATTGCTTTCATTAGGGTTTATTTTTGCACTATACTTCGCTAGCGATGGCGTTAATTCTATGATTGAGGAGTTTAATCATTCGTATCACTCATTACAAAAAAACATAGGCTTTATAAGGCAACGACTAACCTCTTTTTTAATATTAGGTATCCTAACAGTATTAATGGTGTTGGCTATTTTTTTAATGATATTTTATAGAGTTATAATCAATTATTTAATTACAAATGAATGGATTTCTGCTGACATTTCCCTAGGAACCTTAGGAGTAATTAAGATGTTAACACTACTTATTTTGTTCTTTACAGGCATATCTTCCATTTATTATTTTGGTAACTTAAAAGGTGGTAAATTTAGGTTTATGTCGGCAGGTTCTACATTGGCTACTGGTCTAGCAATACTGATTTCTGCAGGTTTTGGGTATTATGTAAACAACTTTGCTAATTATAATAAAGTGTATGGTTCTATAGGTACATTAATTGTAGTTTTATTGTGGATTTATTTTAATTCCTTAGTTTTGTTAATTGGTTATGAGTTAAATGCAAGTATTGCTCATGCCAAAGCAGATAAAAAAATATCCAGCGAAGAAGATTTAGAAGATATAAACTTAGAAATTAGAGATAAAAATAAACCTGAAGAAGGAGACTTACCAACTTAAATTAAATGTCATGAAAAATTCAAAATTATTGTTACTTGTTTTATTGATTTTAACAACAACTATTACTCAAGCTCAAATTACTATTGGAGATGTTACCATGCCTAAAAAAGTAAAGGTTGGCGAAACAGAGTTAGAACTTAATGGTGCTGGTTCAAGAGTTAAATTGTTTATGGATATGTATGTAGTTGGATTGTATCTTAAGACCAAATCTACAGATGCAAATAAAATTATTGATGCCAATGAGCATATCGCTATAAAATTACAAATAGTTTCTTCACTCATTTCTAGTGATAAAATGATAAGTGCCGTTAATGAGGGTTTTAAAAACTCTACTAATGGAAAGACTGCTCCCATCCAAAAAGAAATAGATCAATTTATTGGAGCTTTTAAAGATGAAATAAAAAAAGGTGATGTGTTTGATATTTTTTATGTTCCCAATAAAGCAACTTTAGTACTCAAAAATGGTAAATTAATGGCAAAAATTGAAGGACTTGATTTCAAAAAAGCACTTATTGGCATTTGGCTTTCTGATACACCTGCTGATAAAAATTTGAAAAAAGCACTTTTAGGAGGATAAAACTTACCTCTTAATTAGGTTTCCTCTCATAGGATTAATTACGTTTCTTTAATTTTTCAGGATACATTAAAACTGGAAAAAAGTCTGTTACATATATTTTTCTGACGGATTGATTAATGTAATAAATTATTTTTATTTCAAAATTTCTTGTTTCCTTATGTAATATAAATCTAAATTGTTGTGGATATTTTTTTAACACTGGCTCTAAGCGTCCTCTTTTTGGCATTGTTGAAATACTTGCTACTGATGCAATAATATTATCATTTATTTCTAAGGCTCTTTCTAAGCTAAAATTCTTAACTAAGTAAGCTAATATTTCTTCTTGATACCTTTTTTCTGCAGGATAGGTTATTTCTATTTCGAAGATTTGTTGCTCAGCCATTTTTTATTGTTCGCTTGAAATGTGCTTAATGTAATTGTTTGTCCTTCTTCTATCGCTTTTATTGATTTTTCTGCACGATATTGTAAGTGAGCTTCCTTCAATAGATTTTCATACTGCTGTAATATTTCTTCTTCATTTATCTGCATTAATCTTTCTATTAATCCAAGTTTTTTTGTTTCTATACTCATCTTATTTTTGTTTAGGTGTTATGCAAATTTAACGTTATTTTCTATTTTTTGTTTATCTTAATAGATGACTTTGATAAAACCACTTTTTTTATTTCTATCGTTTAATCAATTTTCCTCTTCCACTATGTTGACTAACAGTAACACTCGGATTACCGTAATATTCAATATTTCCTAATGAGGTTAATTCTATGAGTAAACTATTGGTTGCTGTTAGAATAACATCTCCTGTGCCATCATGGTTTACGTGAGCATCTTTACTAATTAAATTTTTGCAAGTAAACCAACCCGAACCACCTGAAAATAAAAAAGTAAATTCAGATGTGCCATTTAAAGTGAAATCTGCTGGACCAGTATGTTGAAGAATATTAATTTTTTGAGCATCTACCGTTAGGTTGATGCTTCCTGTTCCGTTGCGTGTTTCAAAAGTGAATTCGTTTAATTTTAATTCTCCCGAACTACTAACATTTCCAAAGCCTGTATAATTAATGTACTTTATGTTAGGTAAGGATAGGTAAACTGTAATTTCTTCTTTGTAGCTTCTTAAAAAATTACATTTATTATCATTTTTCAATTCTAATTCTGTGCCTTTTTGTCTGGCTCTAACATATTTCAATAGGTTTTCTCCACCTTCAATAGTAAGCGATGCTACACTATCCTGACGAAGTACCAAATTCAATTTATCTTTTAAAATAATATGGGTGATTTCGTTGCTAATAACTCTTGTCTCTACAACTTGTTTTCCAGTAGATTTAATACAGGCACTTTCTTTTACACAAGCATTCAGCACAAGTATAATAATTGCGAAAAATAAAATTCTATATTTTAAAACAAGTTGCATTTATTTTATATTTCTATATGTTTTGTTAAATACTAAACTACTTCCATCTTCCATCTTCCATCTTCCGACTTCGGTCTTATTTTATTTTAAATCCCATACCTACTTCAATAAAATCAGCCACAGCCCAATGACTTTTCAATCCTAAATTAAAAAATAAGTTATCGTTTATTTTATATCTAGAGTTTATTCTGTGATAAAAATAGCCATCCTCTTTGTAGTTAGGTAAAATATAGCCCCCCATGTGTAAAGAAAGCATTATGTTCCCTATGTTTATTCCATATATTGCTCCAAGTCCGGCTCTTAAATTATCAGCTTTTGAGGCTTCTACATTATCATTATATTCAATTAAAGCTTCTATTGATTTGTTGTAAAAAATATCGGCACTAAATCCAAAAGAGCTTTTGCTATTAATCGGTTTTACTATGTTGTAAGCAATATTTGCGATGTAATACTTAGGGCCTTCCACAGGAGGGATTTCTTTTAACCCGGTATTGGCAACTATAAAATGCTCCCATTTTTTTTCTTTGTTAGGAAGGGTAGCTGTTTGGATTTCTTTATCCTTACCGAAATTATAAGATACACCCGTATTCAATGAAAAAACGTTAAAACCTAAGTTCGGACGAACATACGAACCATTAGAAAAGTGCACTAAAGAAAGCCCCGCAGAAAAAGCAACATGTTTTGATGCCTGAATTTTCCATAAAGAATTTACATTTATGAGTGCATTAAATCTAGAACCTATGGCTATGTTTTTAAAATTATCGGTACGATCAAAAGGTTTTTCTACATAACCGAAACCATAGCCAAAACGAAGCTCCCACCTAATTTTTCGTTTGCTCAACGGAAATTGAATATAAGGAAATATGCCAAAAGAACTACCTAACTCATCATCATTCCCTAAATTTAGATACATTGCCGAGATACCAATTTTTGGGTAATTAAAGAGTTGCTGCCAAGCTTTATTTCCAGTAGTGTTTTTATAAAAAGAAACTTCATAAATAAAAGAATGTCCTTCAATAATTTCGTTTACTATTGGACGATGAGGTAAGATAGAACCATAATGAACGGTTTCTTCAATTCCAAATTCAGGAATGCTTTGTTGAGAAAATGATGTTTGCCAACTAAGGATAAAACATAAAAATAGCCGATATTTGAAAATCATTTTTAACACCAAACAAAAATAGAAGATAAAACCGAAATACCATTTTTTATGATGCAAGAAAAATTAAAAGCCTTTGAACGTTTGTTAATCATTATGGATGAACTGAGAGAGAAATGTCCGTGGGATAAAAAACAAACCATGCAAAGTCTTCGCCACCTAACGATTGAAGAAACCTATGAACTTACCGATGCCATTTTGGATAACGATATGGAAGAAATTAAAAAAGAGTTAGGCGATTTAATGTTGCACCTTGTTTTTTATGCTAAAATTGGTTCAGAAACCAATGATTTTGATATGGCAGATGTGTTAAATGGTGTTTGTGAGAAATTAATTTATCGTCATCCACATATATATGGCGATCCCGAGAATTCGGGACAGGTAATAACTGTTAAGGATGAAGAAGAAGTAAAATCCAATTGGGAAAAATTAAAACTAAAAGAAGGTAAAACTTCTGTGTTGGAAGGCGTGCCAAAATCGCTTCCAGCATTAATAAAATGCATAAGAATACAAGATAAAGCTAGGGGAGTAGGTTTTGATTGGGATAACAAAGAACAAGTTTGGGAGAAAGTGATAGAAGAAATGAATGAGTTAAAAGAGGAAGTGGACGCTCAAAACCAAGAACGCATAGAAGCAGAATATGGCGATTTACTTTTTGCGGTAGTGAATTATGGGAGGTTTCTGAACATTAACCCTGAAGATGCGTTGGAAAAAACCAATAAAAAATTCATTAACCGTTTTCAATACTTAGAAAAAGAAACTAAAAAAGAGGGTAAAACCCTTAGCGACATGACGCTGGAAGAAATGGATGTCTATTGGAATGCGTCTAAAAAATTTTATGAGTAATATATTTATAACAAATTCAGATGTTTAACTTCATAAAGAGAAAAACTTTATACATCAGATTATATACAAATATTGTGTTTATAAGAGATGTTGAAAGCAAAAAAGAATTAAAAAAAGAGGCTATTAAACCTTTCTCAAGCAGTAGATTGTTATTTGCTGACTATGAACAAGGAGAAGAGTTTTTAATACAAACTATAAAAGAATTATTTGAAGGCGAACCAGTTTTTTCATTTAATATAATTCTTCAGCCAATGGAAAAAAATGAAGGTGGATTATCTTCTGTTGAAAAAAGAGCTTTTATCGATTCAATGCAGCACATTGGAGGTAAGTCTATAATTATATATGATAAAACCAATCTTTTAAGTGATGATATGGTGTTAGAAATAGTTAAAAAGTGAAACTGATTTGAATTTGAAAATTAAGTTGTGTGGGAGTTGAATGAATATAAAAAATAGAGTATGTCAGAATTAATATTAGTAAAAGCTAAAATAAAAATGAAACCTACTGAAGAAGGAGGAAGAAAAACTGGTTTCGTTAGTGGGTATAGACCAAACCATGTTTTTGAATACGAAAATGGAAAGATGATTAATTCATGGGTTGGAGATATTCAATTTAATGATTACGATTCAATTAACCCAGGAGAAGAAAAGATAGTTTTGGTAAGATTTATTTACCGACAAGAATTACTGGATAAATATCTACAAATTGGAAGAAAATGGTGGATACATGAAGGGGCTAATCAACTCGGTGAAGCTGAAGTGTTAGAGATATTATAATATTTTTCATCTTTTGTGTAATAAAATGAAATTGTAAGAATTAAGCGTCCCAAAATTCAATCAATATACATTTTATACCATTCCTGAAAAGAAATAAGGGCATAAATGAGTGCGGAATTATCTTCTTCGCCTCGCAAATGAGTTTGAATAATACGTTCAATATGTACCATTGAAAATCCATCGATTTGATGGAAAAAGTCTTTGTCGAGGAGTTCATTTATTTTTTCTTCGGAGCTAAAAATACTTCTTAAAGGCATGCCAAAACCTGCTTTTCTTCGGTTGGTGATGTAGTTGGGTAAAGCAGTTTTGTAAGCATCTTTTAAAACAGCTTTTGTTTTTCCAAATTTATTGAGTTTGTAATTTCTAGGCAGGGCATAAGCCAACTCTATAATTCTGTAATCTAAAAAAGGTACACGAGCTTCAATACTATTTGCCATGGTCATTCTATCGAAATAAGCTACATTTTTTTGCAAGAAATTTTCGTGTTCAAAATCGGTAAAAGCATCAAACGGGTTTTGTTCTTCAGGAAAATAAGAGGCAAGTAAATCAATGGTTTTTTCTTTGTTGTTGCCAAAAACACTTGCTGCGTTTTCAAAATCTCCTACTATGGTATAAATGCCAAATCGGTAATTGGGATAGTTGTGGTATTTTCCCAATTTGTGTAAATACCTTCTAAAAGCTTTAAACTTTCCTTTTCCCTGATGGAGATTAGCCAGTACATGAGAAATTTTTACTGATAAAGGCATTTTGTGTAACCAACCATCTATCAATGCCAGTTGATGTCCGGCATAACCTAGAAAAAGCTCGTCAGCTCCCATACCCGATAAAATAACTTTTGAATGTTTAGCTGCTTCTTGTGTAATTAGGTAAGAAGGAATTTGAGAACCATCAGCAATTAAATCATCACTGTATTGAATGGTTGTTCTAATGTTTTCAAGTGTAGTATTGTCGCTTCCAATGGCTATTTTAGAAAGTGACAAGTTCCATTCGTTGGCTAATTTTTCAGCATAGTAATAATCGGAGGTAGTGCCTTCTTTTTTTAAATCTTCAAGAGCCTTTCCTGCACAATAATGTTTAATATTAGTATTGTCTTTTAGGTAAGAAGCAATAATAGAAGAATCAATTCCTCCCGACAAAAAAGTACCAATAGGAACATCGGCAATTAATCTTTTCTCAACAGCATCTTGCATTAAGTTACGGAGTTCTTTCTGAGCTTCAGGATAAGAGATATTGTTATAATTACTTTGCTTTTTGGGGTGCCAATAAGCAGTTGTTTCAAAATTTCCTGAATTAATATCGAAAGCGCCAATATGTGCTGGTGGAAGTTTGAAAATATTTTTGAATAAAGTTTCTTCTTTGGGTGAGTATTTGAAAACAAAATAATTCATTAGGTTTTCGGTGTCTAGTTGAGGTTGAACTCCCGCTTTTATAATGGCTTTAATCTCTGAACCAAAAACCAAAGAGCTTTCATTTTTATGAAAATACAAGGGCTTAACTCCTGCTCGGTCTCTCACCAAATGAAGTTTATTACTGTTTTCATCCAAAATAGCAAAAGCAAAATCGCCATTGAGCAAGTGAACAAAATCAATTCCTTTAAGTAAATAGAGTTTTAACAATACTTCAGTATCAGAACTAGAGCTAAATTTTTCGTTCGCTAAATAAGTGGTTTTTAATTCCTGAAAATTATACGTTTCACCATTATAAATTAAATGTACTTTACCATCGGGAGATGAAAAAGGTTGATTGCCATTTTCAGAAAGGTCAATAATGCTTAATCTGTTGTGTCCTAATCCAACATAACGGTTGTTTATTTCTTTTTCAATACTTCCGGTTGCATCAACGCCTCGGTGGTGCAATGCATTTGTCATTGCCGATAAGGGAAGTTTTTTATTGGAGATATAACCGCTAATTCCGCACATTTCTGTTGAATAATTTATTTATGTAACAAATGTTACCAAATTTTAGAAACTAGAGGGCTTACATTTGAATAATTATTCAACTAAACTACAATTACATGAAACATTTAAAGCTTACCACCTTCTTTTGGCTGTTTTTTTCTTTGGTATTAACAGCCCAAAATAATTTTAGTTATTCCGTTCATTTGGATTCTGTAGCTATTTCTAATTTACCAGGAGTACACTCTTTTGCTTATGCTCAGCATGATGGTAAATGGTTGGTAATAGGAGGTAGGCTCGATGGAATTCATGCTCGACAGCCTTTTAATGCATTTCCTGAAAATCAAAACAATCAAAATATATTAGTGATAGATCCTGTTAATCAGCAGTATTGGTCGTCAAGTGTGTCAGTGTTGCAAACTAACTTAAAGGAACAACTGCAATCAACTAACATGAATTTTTATCAGGACAATGATACCTTGTATATTATTGGAGGATATGCTTTTTCACCAACTGCCAACGACCATATTACTTTTCCGTATTTAGCATCGGTTCAGGTTTCAGACTTAATGAATGCAGTAATCAATAACGCATCTATTACGCCATATTTTAAACAAATTACCGATACTGCTTTTGCAGTTACAGGCGGACAAATGGGAAAAATTGGTAACGAAATTTATCTTATTGGCGGACATCGATTTGATGGAAGATACAACCCAATGAATAACCCTACTTTTGTCCAAAAATATACCAACCAAATAAGAAAGTTTGTTTTTAACAATTCGGGAACTCAACTAAGTTTTTCTAATTATTCAACCATTACAGATCCCATACATTTAAGAAGAAGAGATTATAATTTATTACCTCAAATTTTTCCTGATGGTAGTCATGGTTATACCATTTCGTCAGGCGTTTTTCAGATAAACGTAGATTTGCCATTTCTTTATCCTGTTGATATTACTGCTGCGGGACATACCCCTATTACTTCATTTAATCAATATTTAAGTAATTATCACGGAGCAAAAGTTGCTTTGCACGATAGTATTAATAACGAAATGCACAATTTGTTTTTTGGAGGAATAAGTCAGTATTATTATCAAAACAATACACTTGTTCAGGATAATCAGGTGCCATTTGTAAAAACCATTAGTAGAATGAGTAGAGATTCCTCAGGTAATTTACTTGAAGTTCAGTTACCAATAGAAATGTCGGGTTATAGAGGTGCAGGTTCAGAGTTTTTTATTAATAAAGACTTGCCTCGCCACGAATCAAAAGTAATTAAGTTAGACGCTATTCAAGCAGATACCATTTTGTTGGGCTATATTTTTGGAGGAATTTTAAGCCCTACCATTAACCCATTTGCTAATAATGTAACCAATACCACTTCTGCCGATAATAAAATTTATAAAGTGTATTTAATTAAAGATACTCCTCAAAGTGTGTATGAAATTAATGGTAAAAACCCTTATCAGGTAAACTTATACCCAAACCCTGTTGATGATGTATTGAATGTTTCTTTTGAAATGGAAAATCCGTCACCGGTAGATTACTTTGTAACAGATGCTAAAGGAGCTATAGTTCAAGAAGGAAAGATTAAAGTTGTAAATGCAGGAGAAACGCATCATAAAATTAAACTTAACAAAATAAGCGGAGCTCAAACATTGTTTGTTACTTTCATATTTGACGATAAGTTTTATGTGAGTAAGAAAGTAGTTAAAAATTAACCTTAATTTTGGAGGGTAAATTTCTATTCGCAACTAACAGTTAAGTTTTAAAAGAGTTGTAAGTTGTTTCAAGATAGTATGTAGCTCAATTTTGCATGGTCTTTAAACTTTTTAATAAATAATTGTTTAATTCAAACTAATTTGTAAATTTGCAGCCCCAATTTATTTTGGGAGAACTAATTATTTATTTATCAATTTTTAAACATTAGAAGATGTCTACAAAAATTAGATTACAACGTCACGGTAAAAAAAGATATGCTTTTTTCCATGTTGTTGTAGCAGACGCAAGAGCCCCACGTGATGGGAAATTCATTGAAAAATTAGGTGTTTACAATCCAAACACTAACCCAGCAACTATCGATATCGATTTTGATAGAGCGTTGCATTGGGTAAAAACTGGAGCACAGCCAACAGATACTTGTCGTGCTTTATTGTCATACAGGGGAGTACTTCACAAAGACCACTTAGATAGAGGTGTGTTGAAAGGAGCTATGACTCAAGAACAAGCTGATAAAAAATTTGAAGCTTGGATGAAAGACAAAGAAGGTAAAATTGAAGGTAAAAAAGATAACCTTTCTAAATCTAAAGAAGAACAAGAAAAAGCTAGATTTAAAGCAGAGCAAGAAGCTAAAGATAAAAAAGCTGCTGAAATAGCTGCTAAAAATACTCCAGTTGAAGAAGCTCCTGTAGCTGAAGAAGCTGTAGAAGAAGCTACTGAAGCACCTGCTGAAGAAGTAGCTGCTGAAGTTAAAGAAGAAGCACCAGCAACTGAAGAAGCTCCTGTAGCTGAAACTAAAGAGGAAACTCCTGCTGAAGAAGCTAAAGAAGAAGCTCCTGCTGAAGAAGAGAAAAAAGAAGATTAATTAAATAACCGTGAAAATAGAGGAAACCTTTTATTTAGGCTATACTTCTAAAGTGCATGGGAAAAATGGAGAATTGGTTGTAAAGCTTGATGTTGATCAACCAAATGCTTACAAGAAATTGGAATCAGTTTTTATCCGAATAAACAAAATGGATAACCAACTGGTTCCTTTTTTTGTTACTAAAACAACCTTGCAAAACAACAATACTGTTGTTATAAAATTAGAAGGTGTAGAAGAAGTTGATGAGGCTAAAAACCTTGTTGCTAAAGAAGTGTATTTGCCTTTAAGCATGCTTCCGCCACTAAAAGGAAATAAGTTTTATTTCCACGAAGTAGTAGGTTTTGCTGTTGAAGATTTGTACAAAGGAAATTTAGGAACAATCAATCAAGTGTTAGAGTATCCTCACCAAGCAGTGTTGGAAATTATTTCTCCTGATAATAAAGAAATTCTTATTCCTGTTAGTGATGATTTTATTGTTGAAGTGAATCGTGAAAAACAACTAATTAAAACAAACGCTCCCGAAGGCTTGATAGATATTTATTTGGAAGTGTGAGAGTGAGAAGGGAGAGTGAAAGGGAAGGGGTGAATAAATTAATATGTGGTTAGGCGGTAAATAATTTCTAATTTTTAATTTCCAATCTCTAATGTCAGCACCTTTTCAATTCAAACAATTTTTTATAGAACAAGATAAATGTGCCATGAAAGTGGGTACTGATGGAGTATTACTTGGTGCTTGGGCAAAAATACAGGATGGAAGTGTATTGGATATTGGTAGCGGAACAGGGTTGATGGCTTTAATGGCGGCTCAGAGAAATCCAACTGTTATGGTAGATACTATTGATGTTGAAGAGAATGCTTTTATTCAATCAATAATTAATATTGATAACAGCAAATGGAAAGATAGGGTTTTTGCTCATCATGTGGCATTGCAAGATTATGTTCCCGATAAAAAATACGACACCATAATTTCAAATCCGCCATTTTTTAATAATACTTATCAGCCCGAAGAACAGAAAAGAAATATTGCAAGGCAGAATTCGTTGCTTCCGTTTGAACAACTGGCTTTCCATGTAAATCGCTTATTGAAGTCAGAAGGTGTTTTTTCGGTTGTGTTGCCAAAAGAATCGGAACATTTTGTTGAACTAGCAAAAAAACATTCGTTGTATTTAAATAAGAAAATGAATGTTTTTCCTAATCCGAAAAAAGCTTGCAAACGAGTTTTGTTAGAATTTTCGAGAAAAGAAGACAAAGTAGTAGAAGAAAATTTAATTGTAGAGACTGATAAAAGACATGTTTATTCTACTGAATATGAGTTGCTAACAAAGGATTTTTACCTTGTATTTAAGAGGGAGTAAAAAATACACTTTATACTTTTTTTACAAAGAAATTAATTCATAACTTTGTCCGCTTTCATTAATGCGGATTAAAGTGAAACGACCATGAGTAGAATGTTTCTCATAGAGGAGAATGATTATTTCGGGAGTTACATCTGACTGATTAAAAACAAATAAAACAAACAGATGAAATTTCAAAAGGAGTACACGATAGATTTTTCAGGGTTGAAACAAGGGGTTTACCAGTTTGACTTTAATGTGGGCAAAGCGTTCTTTAGTATATTTAAAAATGAAGAGTATAACGATGCTGAATTTAAAATAAACTTAGCATTAGAGAAACAATCAACCATGATGTTGTTAGACTTTTCCATAGAAGGAAAGGTTAACGTAGATTGCGATAGATGTTTGGAGCCAGTAGATATCGAAGTGGAGTGTGAAGAGCATTTAATTGTAAAGTTTGGAGAGGAAATGTATGAAGGCACAGATGAAATAGTTATCTTGCCAGAAAGTGAACATCAAATTGATATTTCTCCCTACATTTATGAGTTCATTCAAATAAATATTCCTCAGAGGAGAAAGCACAAAAAAAGTGAATGTAATCCAGAGGTAATAAAAAAACTTAAAGAAATAGAAGTAAAGAATACAAAACAAAAAGAAGCAGAAATCGACCCTAGATGGGCTCAATTAATAAATTTAAAAACAGAAAACTAAATAAAAATGGCACATCCTAAAAGAAAAACCTCGAAAACGAGAAGAGACAAAAGAAGAACTCATTACAAAGCTGTTGCACCAACAGTTGTAAATTGTTCAAACTGTGGAGCACCTGTTCTTTATCACAGAGTTTGTGGTGATTGTGGTTATTACAGAGGTAAGTTAGCAGTTGAGAAAACAGTAGCTATCTAAAAAAAAACTAGCAAAACTTACTGAATTAATTCAGTAAGTTTTTGTTTTTTATAATTCTCTTCTAATTTTGAAAATAATTATCAAAATAGAATACCCACTTTTAAAGCAAAACTAAATTATGAGTAAAATTACTGCCGCAATTACCGCTGTTAATGGCTATGTTCCCGATTATGTTTTAACAAACAAGGAATTAGAAACCATGATAGACACTTCTGATGAATGGATTGTTTCTAGAACAGGGATTCAAGAAAGAAGGATATTAAAAGGCGAAGGTAAAGGTGCATCAGTAATGGCTGCAGAAGCAGTAAAAGGATTGTGTGAAAAAAGAGGGATTTCTCCAAAAGAAATAGATTTATTAATTTGCTGTACGGTTACTGCCGATCATATTTTTCCGGCTACAGCCAATATTATTACAGATAAAGTTGGAGCAACGAATGCTTTTGGCTTTGATATTAATGCTGCTTGTTCAGGGTTTCTTTACGGATTAACAACAGGTTCAAAATATGTTGAATCTGGTTCGCATAAAAAAGTAGTAGTTGTAGGAGTAGATAAAATGTCTGCTTTGGTAGATTATGAAGATAGAACTACTTGTATCATCTTTGGAGATGGTTGTGGAGCAGTATTGCTAGAGCCAAATGAAGAAGGTTTTGGTGTGAAAGATTCTATTCTAAGAAGTGATGGTTCAGGATTTCAACACCTACACCAAAAAGCAGGAGGTTCTGCTTATCCACCTACATTAGAAACAGTTAAAAACAAAGAACACCATATCCATCAAGAAGGACAGGCGGTATTTAAATTTGCTGTTACTAATATGGCAGATGTTTCCGCTGAAATTATGGAAAAAAATAACTTAACTAGCGATGATGTTGCTTGGTTAGTGCCACACCAGGCAAATAAAAGAATAATCGATGCCACTGCTAGAAGAATGGGGTTAAGTGACGAAAAAGTGATGCTTAACATTCAGCGTTATGGAAATACTACTTCTGGTACAATACCTTTATGTTTATGGGAATGGGAAAATCAACTTAAAAAAGGAGATAATGTAATTTTATCTGCTTTTGGTGGTGGATTTACATGGGGAGCTATTTGGTTAAAATGGGCTTACGATACAAATAAATAAAATAACAAAAACAAATAAATTATGAAGTCATCAGAAATTCAAGAACTAATAAAATTTGTTGCAAAATCGGGAGTTAGTGAGGTAGAAATTGAAAACAAAGATTTTAAAATCACAATAAAAACTCCTCCTTATAAAAGAGGTAATCAGCCAACTGTTGAGGTAATCAGACAAGAAGTTGTTCAGCCACAACAGCAACAACAAGCACAGCAAGCTCCTGTAGCTGTTTCTCAGGCTCAACCTCAAGCTGCACCTGCTGCTCCGGCAAAAGAAGAGCCAAGTGAAGATGCTAATTATGTTACTATCAAATCTCCAATGATTGGAACTTTTTATAGAAAACCTTCTCCAGACAAGCCTAACTATGTTAGTGTTGGTGATGAGGTGAAAAACGAAACAGTAGTTTGTGTTATCGAAGCAATGAAATTATTTAACGAAATTGAAGCTGAAGTTAGCGGAAAAATTGTTAAAATTTTAGTTGATGATGGTTCTCCTGTTGAGTATGACCAACCATTGTTTTTAGTAGATCCAAGTTAAATTAATATTTTGAACAAACCGTAATCTGTTAAGATAGATTCGTTTTCAAATTTTCAAATTGTTTAATTTCCAAATTTAAATTATGTTTAAAAAAATATTAATTGCAAATAGAGGTGAAATAGCTTTACGTGTTATTAGAACTTGTAAAGAAATGGGAATTAGCACGGTTGCTGTTTATTCTACTGCAGATAAAGATAGCTTGCATGTTAGGTTTGCAGACGAAGCTGTATGTATTGGACCGCCTCAAAGTTCGTTATCTTACCTTAATATACCTAATATAATTGCAGCAGCAGAAATTACAAATGCTGATGCTATTCATCCTGGATACGGATTTTTATCTGAAAATGCCAAATTCTCAAAAATTTGCCAAGAAAATGGAATAAAATTTATTGGAGCATCACCAGAAATGATTGATGCTATGGGGGATAAAGCTTCCGCAAAAACTACTATGATTAAAGCAGGAGTTCCTGTTGTACCTGGTTCTGAAGGATTATTAAAAGATTTAGCAGATGCAAAAGCTACAGCTAAAAAAATAAAATACCCTGTAATGATGAAAGCTACTGCAGGTGGTGGTGGTAAAGGTATGCGTGTTATCTGGAATGAAGAGGAAATGGAAGCTGCTTGGGATTCTGCCAGAAAAGAAGCTGCGGCTGCTTTTGGAAATGATGGAATGTACATGGAGAAATTTATTGAAGAACCTCGTCACATTGAAATACAAATTGCAGGAGATGGTAAAAATGCGTGTCACCTTTCAGAAAGAGATTGTTCTATTCAAAGAAGACATCAAAAATTAGTAGAAGAAACTCCTTCGCCATTTATGACGGATAAGTTGAGAGAGAAAATGGGTGAGGCTGCTATAAAAGCTGCTTTAGCAGTTAAATACGAAGGTGTAGGTACTGTTGAGTTTTTAGTTGATAAAAACAGAGATTTTTATTTCATGGAAATGAATACGCGTATTCAGGTAGAACATACTATTACTGAAGAAGTAATTAACTTTGATTTAATTAAAGAACAAATAAAATTAGCTGCTGGAGATAAAATTTCTGGTAAAAACTACTATCCTCAACTTCATGCTATTCAATGTAGAATTAATGCAGAAGATCCTTTTAATGACTTTAGACCAAGTCCGGGTGTAATTACAAATTATCATTCGCCTGGCGGACATGGAATTAGAATAGATACACATGCTTATGCAAGCTATGTTATTCCTCCTTATTACGATTCTATGATTGCTAAATTAATTACTGTAGCTCAAACTCGTGAAGAGGCAATAACAAAGATGCAACGAGCGTTAGATGAGTATATTATAGAAGGTGTGAAAACTACTATTCCTTTTCATCAGCAATTAATGCAAGATGAGAAGTTTAGAAAAGGAGATTTTACTACTAAGTTTATGGAGACTTTTAAATTAAAAGATATTTAAGCAAAACTTTTTTAATAAGTTCTTCAAAATAATAAGAATAATATTATATTTGTTCGGACTAATTTCAAAAAAAACTACAATTCTATGGATAAAGAAATTTATAAAGTGCTTGTTCCTCACGATTTTACATCTGTTGCTGATTGTGCAATCAGTCATGCTGCTCAAGTAGCAAAATCTTATAATGGAGATGTTTATCTTTTACATGTTGTTTCAAAACAAAAAGAAATTGAACCAACTCGTGAAAAATTAAAAGAAATTGCGTTAAAAGCTGAGAAGAAGTATGGTGTTAACATGCACGTAGTAGTTAGAATAGGAAGTATATTTGAAGATATTGGAGATGTTGCATCAGAAATTTCTGCCGGATATATTGTAATGGGAACGCATGGAGCAAGAGGAATGCAAAAAATATTGGGTAGTCATGCTATAAAAGTAATTTCGCACTCTAAAGTGCCTTTTATTATTGTTCAAGAAAAAGAACCATCAGCAACAGATACTTACGATGATATTGTTGTACCTATCGATCATGCAGATATAACCAAACAAAAATTAAAAATTGCAGCAAGCATTGCTAAGCATTTCAAAAGCAGAATTCACATTTTTGCTGATTCTGAATCTGATGAATTTTTGAAGAAAAAATTGAATCAAGAATTAAGCTTTGCTAAAAAATATTTCGATGAGAAAAATTTACCTTACGAAATAGACAGAGCGGTAGAAGGAGAAGGAAACTTTAAAAAACAATTAGTAAGATATGCCGCTAAAATGGATGCAGATTTAATTGTTATTGTAAATACGCAAGAAGGAGCTTTATTACCTGATTTCTTTGGTAGCGATGAACAAGAAGTAATTGCCAACGATGCTGAAATTCCGGTTTTAATTACTAATCCAACACACGAATTTGTTGCGAGTAGTGTTTTTGGAACTTAATTATTTCTAATTATAACATTTTAAAGCCCGATTTTTCGGGCTTTTTTTATATTTGTACTCTAATTATGAGGCAATATCTTATTATTTTATATATTATTTTTACTTTTTGTTTCTCATCTATAATAGTCGGGCAAAATAATGATACCCTGGTACTAAACAACGCTGTTTTCGATTCTATAATTCATTCTGAACATAATGATATTAATACATTGTTTTACAAGCATACTAATGATGTACTAGTAAACAACCTTGGGGTTTTTCCTTCAACTTCATATTTCCCTACTTCTTATGGAATTATTAGCCATAGTTTAATACCTGAAAAACATTACGAAAAAATGATTGATATTGATGGAGTTAAACCTTTATCAAGGATTACTTATATTAATGCAAGTAGGAGAGAGCAGATTTTTTCGTTAAAACATCAAAATAATTTTGGAAAAGGTATTGAGTTTTTCGTAGATATAGATAAAATGAGTTCTCCAGGAGTTTATATAAATCAAGAAGTTAGCACTAGTAATTTTAACTCTATGCTTAGGTATAAAAGTAAATCTGATAAGTATGCTGTTTCTTTTGCAGGTGAATATTTTCGTAAGAAACAACAAGAGAATGGAGGATTAGTAGATAGGGTTCAGTTTGAAGAAAATTTAGCGGAAGACCCATTGAGTATTGGTGTTAACTTATTTAATTCAAATTATCAGTTTACTAATTATACTTATAAACTTGCTCAACGAATAGATTTAATCTCTTTTAATCAACAACGGTTATACTTTTTTCTAAGTAACTCCTATGCTATCAATGAAAATTTATATAGCGATAACGATGTGTTGTCGCCTATATTTAATACCATACGCTTAGATTCTATTACTTGGTTGGATTCCATTTCTTATCATACTATTGCTAATAAAGGAGGAATTGGCATCCGAAATAAAAAATATGACTTTGGTGTTTTTACTGTACATGAATACAACACCTATTTTCAGACATCGGGATTGGATACTAATTATAACAATATTTTTTCAGGGGCTCAATTTACTTATAAGAATCAGCGTTTAAAGGTTGAGGCAGAAGGAAAGTATGGTGTGAGTGGATACAGACAAAATGATTTGTTGGTGATGGCTAATGCATCGTATTTAAGTAAGAAAGATATCTTGTTGAAGTTAAATTTATTTAGTCAGCAGGAAGAGGCTGATTTGAAATATGTAAATTTTAGTTCGAATCATTTTTCTTGGCAAAATTATTCTTTAAAAAAACAGTTAGTTAATGGGGTTAATGCTAGTGTGAACTTTCAAAAGTATAGGTTAGAGTTATCAGCTAATTCGAGAATGATGGGTAACTATATTTATTTTGATGAACAGGTTAATTTGACACAGAGCAATAAACAAGATTTATTGAACACTTTTTCTTTAGCAAAGAACTATAGCTTATATAAATTTCATTTTAGAACTGCAGTTATTTACCAAACAACTAGTGATAAATATTTATTTCCATTACCTGATTTTATTTGGAGGCAGTTGGTTTATTTTCAGACGAATGCTTTTAAGAAAGCGGTTAAATTACAAATAGGATTTAATGTTTCGTACAAAACAGGTTTTTATGGATATGCTTATATGCCTGAAATTGCTCAATTTTATGTTCAAAAAGAGCAAAAAATTGGAGAATATCCTTATGTGGATGTATTTTTAAATATGCATGTTAAAAGAGCTCAGGTATTTTTAAAATACGAGCATTTTAACGCAGGGTGGAATAGTTATGATTTTTATGCAACAGCCAATTACCCTGCTTTAGGAAGGTCTTTAAAGTTTGGAATTGTTTGGAATTTGGTTGATTAGTTGTTTATATAATTAAAATGATATCTAAGCAATTTATTCTTTTTCTATTTTTTTCTTTTTTAACAATAACACCTATTGTTGCACAATCGTTTAGTGTAAACAATCTTTTTAATGCCGGAGCTACTCTTGGTGTTGATCATCCTACTCTAGGAGCAATAGATGATTCTACAGATTTTCAGATGACAAAATACAAGTTTCAGTTTGTGAAACCTTTGAGGACTAAGCTTGGTGTAGCATTAAAAGATTTTAATATAAAGAAAGCTGACGCTAAAGCTAGTCAGATTTTTTTAGCAACAAAGTTTAGTGTAGCTCAACCTTCCATTACAAATGCACAATTAGATAATATTTATAAAGGAGAGATTGAATTTACAGCTATAACAGCAAGTATGAGAAATGGCATTTGGGTGTATGCTGCCAATTTTTATGCTGAAGAAAGTAATGCTTCTCTCAACCAAAGTTTTACACCAAATTTTAGGGCTTATACCGCTTATATTAATATTAAAAACTTAAAGATGGTGCATTTTTATGGTGCTACGGTGGTAATTAACCAAGGAAAGATTGTTCCTTTACCTTTGGTAGGTTTTAGAGTTAAGTTCAATGCAAGGACAAAATTGGAGTTCATTGTTCCTGTACATCTTAAATTGAACTATGCTTTAAACAGAAAAGTTAATTTTGATTTAGCAGGATATTTTAGTGGTATTAATGCTGTAAGTAGAGAAGGTTCTGTTTTACAAAATGACGACAATACGGTTAATTTAAGAGAGTTGAAAACCTATTTGGCAGTAAATACTACGGTTGGGAAACACTACAAGCTTAAAATGGAAGCAGGTTATGCTTTTTTACGAAAGCTACATGGAATTAATACTGATTTTAAACAAGATGTTGCTTCTGCTCCTTATATTAGCTTTTCTTTAAATTATAATTTCGGACATTCTGTTTTTGGAAGTTTTATTAATGGGGTGCAGTAATAGGATTTGAGATTGGAGATTAGAGATTAGAAATTGGAGATTGCTGAACATTTTGTTTTTGCGTATAAAATAGCTTTCTTTGTAGGGAATTAACTTTATTAGCATGATGAAATACACTTTTCTTTTACTTTCTGTGGCTATTGTATTAAATTGCTTTTCTCAGGCGGAAGATGAAAATTTTTATTTAAACGATAGTAAAATAACCTGGCAAAAGGCTTATACTACTAAAAAAACACAAGAAGAAGTTTTTGCTTATTTTGAAAAATCGAAGAGGTTTGATTTTTTTAAGATAGAAAACAATCAAATTTTTGCGAAACTAAAACCTCATGCTACTGACCCTAAAAAGACAGGTGTTGCAGCAGTCCCGGCAATAGTAAATAAAAATGACTTTAAAGGAATGGTGGTTATCCAATACAGAGCTAAAGAAAAAGATTATTTGGTTACCATGACAGATATGTTACTTGTGGGTAGAGGTGACTTTTTTAAGAAAAATGAAGAACAAACTTTTGAAGACCACTACTTAAGAAAAGATGTGAGTGAATACCGTCCTTATTTTGTGAAACAAGTAAAATCGGTTTATAACACTACTTTTTCTACTATTTTTAAGATGAAGTAATTTATTTATTACTTTATCACAAGCGTGGATGCTTGCCTTTATTTTGTAATCAAAAATAATTTATTATTTTTTCCAAAGGAGAAATAGAGGTAAACTTAGACGCATTTTGATTTTAACGCTAATTAAATTGCTGAAAATGATTAGATATAGCTTCTTTTTATCATTGCTTCTTAGTTGTCTTCAATTTTCTGCACAAGAAAAAGGAAAAGTAGATGAACCAACACCAATTTATACTCCAAAAGAATTACCACTTATAAGAAGTGCTGATGTAATGTGGCACAGAAGATTGTGGAGAGAAATTGATTTGACCGAAAAAACCAATCAACACTTGTATTTTTATAAACACAATCCCAAACCTAACCTTTGCTTGTTTGATTTAATTTATCAGCATGTTTTAAATGGAAGTTTAAAAGCATATAGCACTAAAGATGACAAATTTACTACAGAATTAAATATTGATTCCCTCCCTACTTTACTAGCAGATAGCATTTATATTAATGATACTACAGAAAATAAAATCAAACAATTTGTACCAGTAGTAAGTAAAGATGTAGTAAAATTTTGGCTTAAAGAAGATTGGATTTATGATAGTAAATATTCCAAAATTGAAGTTAGGATTATAGGTATTTGTCCAGTTAGAATTAAAAAAGATGAGTATGGACAAGTAGTAGGTTATCAGCAATTATTTTGGATTTATTTTCCTCAACTAAGGTATATGCTGGCAAATCATGAAGCTTTTAAAAAAGAAAGTGAAGATTCCCCTAGAATTTCTTTTGATGATGTATTCTTAGAACGTAAGTTTAGTAGTATCATCATTAATGAAAACGACAAAAAAGATTTACATCTAAAAGAAAATTTGAATGAGTTAGATACAAAGTTAGAAAGCGAACGAAGCAAAATATACCATTACGAACCTTCCTTAAATCTTTGGAAATAGTTTTAGCTATTTCTCCCCAAAAATCATTATCTTCGCATGGAATAAGTCCATTGTCATGATAAAAAAAATTAAAGCCTATTTTGAGGAAAAAGCCTTTGGAGTATGTGCTTGGTGGGGCGAAAAGCTTCAACTAAGAACTTCCAAAATAAGAATGTTTTTTATTTATATCTCTTTCTTAACTTTGGGGTCTCCACTGATTATTTATCTTATCATGGCTTTTATTCTAGAACATAAAGACTATTTTAAGTTCAAAAAAAGAAGATCGGTGTGGGACTTGTAAAAACCTAACTCAAAAAACTATATGGAAATTCCTATTTTAAAAGACATTGTCATCATTTTAGGGCTTTCTGTACTCATCATTTTACTTTTTAACAGATTAAAAATTCCACCCATTTTAGGATTTTTAATTACTGGAATTATTAGTGGCCCACACGGATTAAACCTAGTGAGTGCCGGACATGAAGTAGAATTATTATCGGAAATAGGCATTATCTTTCTGTTGTTTGTAATTGGTATAGAGTTCTCCTTAAAAGGATTAGTCTCCATAAAAAATACCGTACTTTGGGGCGGTATGATGCAGGTTGGAGGAACAATAGGACTTACAACACTTTGTGCTACATGGATGGGACTGTCTCTTCAAACTTCTATTTTTATTGGGTTCTTATTTTCATTAAGTAGTACCGCCATTGTACTTAAAATGCTTCAAGAAAAAGGTGAAATAACTTCTCCACACGGTAGAGTAGCTGTAGGGATTTTAATTTTTCAAGATATTATTGTGGTGCTGATGATGTTGGTTACACCACTTTTAGCAGGACAATCGGAAGACCCTGTAAATGATTTGCTAATATTGGTGGTAAAACTTGCAGGAGTATTGATAGTCTTGTTTTTACTAGGAAAATATGTTGTTCCATTATTATTCAAATCTGTAGTAAAAGCCAAGAGTAGAGAGTTATTTATTTTAACAACTGTAGTACTTTGTTTTGCTACCGCTTGGCTGACTTCAGCAGTGGGTTTGTCATTAGCTTTAGGAGCTTTTTTTGCCGGATTAATTATATCCGAATCGGAATATAGTCACCAAGCAACGGCTAACATCCTGCCTTTCAGGGAAATTTTCATTAGCTTTTTCTTTGTTTCCATTGGGATGTTACTGGATTTAGAATTTTTCATTAACAATTTACTTTCTATCCACTTAATTGCTTTCGGTGTTGTAGCTCTAAAAATTGTTATTTTAGTCATAACCGTTTTAATACTAAAATATCCTCCCAGAACGGTTATACTTACCGCACTTAGTCTTTTCCAGGTAGGAGAATTTGCTTTCTTACTTTCAACAACAGGTATGCAATATGAGTTAATGAGTAACTCCATTTATCAGCATTTTTTAGCCATTTCTATTATGAGTATGGGTGCAACGCCTTTTGTTATTGATTATTCAGATAAAATTGCTGACTTTTTATTTAAAACACCATTGCCTAAAAATGTAAGAAGAAGGTTGAAAAACATTACCCAAAGCAATGCTCACAATGGCAAAATTGAAGAAGAAAATTATCACGACCACCTTATTATTATCGGTTATGGTGTAAATGGCGAAAATGTAGCTAAAGCAGCCAAAAGAGCTAATATTCCTTATTTAATTGTAGATTTAGATCCCGCAGCCATCAAAAAAGGAAAGGACAATAATGAGCCTATTATTTTTGGTGATGCGTGTAACGATGTTATTTTAAAACACCTTCATGCTCACGAAGCGAGAGTGGTAGTTGTGGCGATTTCTTCACCTGAAACCACTAAAAAAATTGTAAGGTCTATTAGAAATTATACCCGTACAGCTTACATCATTGTAAGAACGCGCTACATTAGCGAAATTGAAGAAAACATTAAAGCAGGTGCAGATCAGGTTATTCCCGAAGAATTTGAAACCTCTATTGAAATTTTTACCCGAGTAATGCGTAAGTATTTAGTCCCTAATGATGATATTAAACAGTTTGTAAATTATATTAGGTCTAGAAATTATGAAATGCTGAGAGACATTAGTGAAGTTAACATCTTAACTGGAAAAGATGTAATGCAATTGCGTAACGATGAAATGGAAATTGCTACGGTACATGTTACGCAAGGAAAAAATAAAATTGTAGGTAAATCGCTTGATTCCTCTGCTTTAAGAAGCGACTATGGTGTTACGCTTTTAGCCATAAAACGAGGAAAAGATTACATTACGGATATTGATGGTGACAACATGATTTTACAAGATGATGTCCTTTACCTTTTAGGCGACCCCGACCATATTTTATTAGTGAATAAATTCTTTGAAATGGACTAATTACTTATACTTCATTAATAAATTGGGGTAATCTGAAATAATGCCATCAACTCCTCTTTCTATTAGCTTTTGAATAGTAGTTTCGTTGTTTACTGTCCATACATGTAATTCTTTACCAAAATCATGTACTTTATCTATAATTGCTTTGGTGGCATAATCGTGTTTTACAATTACTTCATCTACAAAAGCGTATTTTTTTAGTGGTCTAATATTTAATCCTTTATCAAAAGAGAGTGGGAGGTGGGCATGTTTTCCAACAAAAAGTTTTCCTAATTTTATGCTACTATCTAATTTATTAATTCTAAAAAGAGCTCTATCATTAAAAGAAATTACTTTACACCAATCTTTAGCATCTTTATTTTTAATGATGTTGATAATATGTCTTTCAATGTTAGGATAATACATGTAGCTGTATTTGGTTTCAATAAGAAGCTCCACTTTTCCATCAATTAAATCAATAACTTGTTCTAGAGTAGGTACTTTCTCATTGATATAAAATTTATTGAATTTGTATCCAGCACTAAATTGAAGAATTTCATCGTAGGTAAGGTTTTTTACAAAACCATGCCCCGTTGTTGTTCTTCTGAGTGTTCTGTCGTGCAGAACAATAATTTTATTGTCTTTGGTTTGTTGAACATCAATTTCTATTCTATCAACACCTAATTCTATTGCTAATTGAATGGATGCCAATGTGTTTTCTGGGGCTAATCCTGCAGCACCTCTATGACCGGTAATAATGATTTTTTTATTTTCCAAAATAAATGGCTTAAGCTAAAACAGGTTCTGAATAATCATTCAGTTCGTTATATACGCTATCTCTTTCAATGGGTTTTCTGCCTACTTCTTTTATTAGTTGAATCATTTGTTCAGTAGTCATGGTAGGTTTTTGTTCTTCGGCACCAGCCATAGTATATATTTTTGTAGAATCATCTACAGTTCCATCAATATCATTTACTCCAAAAGAGAGTAATAATTGGGTAGTCTTTCTTCCTATCATTGGCCAATAAGCTTTTAAGTGATTGAAGTTGTCAAGGAAAATTCTACCCATAGCATAAACTTTTAAATCTTCAATTATGCTTACTTCATCAATGTCAGACATTTGATTGTTTTTATTTCTGAATTTTAAAGGAATAAAAGCATTGAAACCTCCTGTTTTATCTTGAAGATTTCTTAATCTGTTCATGTGGTCGATAAGGTGTTCGTATTTTTCTAAATGTCCGTAAAGCATTGTGGCATTAGAAGGCATCCCAACGTTATGAGCAGCTTCGTGCATTTGCAACCATTGTTCTGAGGTGCATTTGTCTTTACAAATTTTTTCTCTGATTTCTTCATCAAAAATTTCAGCTCCACCACCAGGTAAAGAGCCTTGTCCGGCATTTTTTAATATTTTCAAACCTTCTTCATAACTCACTTTTGCTTTTTTACACATATAGTCTAATTCAACAGCAGTAAAAGCTTTAACATGAATATCTGGTCGAATTTGTTTAATATTTTCAATTAAGTTTTTAAAGTAAGATAATCCCATCTTTGGGTGTACACCTCCAACAATATGAACTTCGGTAATATCTTTACCATCATAATTTCTAATGGCATTATAAATATCTTCTTCAGAAAGCTCCCAAGCGTCATATTCATCTTTTTCTCTTAAAAAACGAGAATAGGAGCAGAATTTACAATCGAAAACACAAATATTGGTGGGTTCTATATGGAAGTTTTTATTGAAGTAGGTTTTATTTCCGTGTTTTTTTTCTCTAATGTAGTTGGCAAGCGTTCCTAAATGGCTTATTTCAGCATTGTAGAATAAGTATGTTCCTTCTTCAGGAGTAATTCTTTCTTCGTTTACTACTTTGTTGTAAATACTGTTAAGTTGATTATCTGTAACAGTAGTATTAAGTATAGTTTTAATGGTGTTATTGTCCATATAAGGTAATTTTTTTAGCAAAGGTAAGCATAAGATAAAAAAAGAGCCTCAAAAAAATGAGGCTCTGTAAAAAAATTAATAATAATTAACGCACTATTTAGTAATCAATACTTTTTTAGTAGTAATGTTATTATCGGTTTTAATATTTACAAAATAAATACCGTTTGGTTGGTTATCAATATTAATAGTAAATAACTGAGTATTTAATGGATTACCACTTGTGTAAATTAATTCTCCAACAAGGTTATAAATTTCAATAGTAGTTTCTTTTTTTTCTGTAAGAGCAATGTTTAATGTTCCGTTAGAAGGGTTAGGGAAAACTAAAATTTCATTTATAATACCTAAAATTTCTTTTTCTCCAGTAGTAATACTATTGCAAATAACTGGTATAACCGCAGCACTTTGGTCTAAACCATAAGTTGATAAATCAATCCAACCTGTAGTTTCTTTTGCCCAAACTGTATTTGTTCCTGTAACAGCTGACATTAAAGCAACAGTATCGCCATTTACTAAATTAGTATGGTCATGACCAACAAAGAAGTTGCCATTTAATGAAGTAGCAGTAGGAAGAGTCCATAAAGTAGGTGTTCCTCCATTTCCAAGTTGAGAAATTTGAACAGTTTGTTGAGCTAAAACATTACCAGGAGCACCTGCGTTTAACCCCCATACTTTAAGATTAACATTACCATTTCCAGAAGAACTAAAATAATAAATTACATCAGTTAAGAAAGTTCCTGAACCAGTGTAAGGTATTTTATCTGCCCATCCATTATCATTATAGCAATTCTGACCTAAGATATAACCTGAAGAAGCCGAAGGTCCATTACAGTCAGGAGCCCAAGTTGCTGCTCCAGTTGTAGCTCCATGCTGCCCTAGATCCCAAGTTGCAGCGGTAGAGTCACAAACTTGGCTACCAGCAGCTAAAACGGTAATGTAAGCATTTTTTGTTTCTGTATCGTTACTAGTTCCATCTCCTACAGTTAAAGAAACTGTATAAGTTCCTGCGTTGTTATATGTAATTGTAGGAGGGGTAGCTGCTGTAGAGGTTGATGGAGTAACTCCACCTTGAGAGGTTAAATCAAAATTCCATGAGTTAGAAGTTATTGGATTTGGACCTGTAGATGTGTTGGTAAAAGTTACCGTTTGACCTGCACTAATAGTTGTATTGTTTGCAGTAAAATTAGCATTTAATGGAGCTACACCACAAACATTCGAAGTAAGTAAAGACCCTCTCCTAGGTGAGTTTTGTAAAACGATATCCATTCTTGCTTTTTGGTTAGCTGTAAACATAAACATACAAGCATCTGGTGTATAATCCATATAGTTCATAAACATTTCTCCAGTTGTGTTTCCATTACAAACTCCAAGGTTATGAGGATGATTTCTGCAATTTCCGTTGGATGTTTGTTGAGGAGGAGTATCGTTACAAAAATCATTTCCACAGGTGGCATCTCCCCAAATATGACGAAGACCTAACCAATGACCAATTTCGTGAGTTGCAGTTCTACCTTTGTTGTAAGGAGCACTAACAGACCCTGTTGTTCCAAAAGCATTATATAAAACAACTACTCCATCAGTATTTGCAGATCCACCATTTGTTGGCATACCACTTAAACCAGATGAAGAAGGAAATTGTGCATACCCTAAAATACCACCTTGGATATTAGCCACCCATATATTGAAATATTTTGTAGGATCCCAAATTGTTTGTGGTTTCCATGTGCCATCTATTTGATTAGTTGTTAAAGAATTGGTTCCTACGTTTACTCTGTTAACTCCATTAGTAGGTTGATTGTTTGGGTCAATTTGAGCTAAACAGAATTCAATATCACAATTTGCTATTGCTGATTGAAATGTTGATGGCACGTTTGAGATATCTGTATTAGTAGCAGAAAAATCTTTATTCATTGCAGTAATTTGAGACTGAATTTGAGCCATACTAATGTTTTGAGTTGAGTTTCCATATAAAACATGTACAACTACAGGTATAACTCTCGATGCTTTATTATTTGCATTATCTTTAGTGTATGTTTTTAGTTTTTCTGCCATCCACTTTTCAAAATCATCCGCAGATTCCATTTGCGGATTGGCTTGTTGATGAAGTTGATGCATTTCATCTGTAAAACATCTAATATGCCCACTTGGTGTTTTTGGAGCTTCTTGAAGTAATTGTTGAGTTAAGTTATCATCTAACGATATATTAGCTTTTGTTTTGTTAGTTTTAATTTTGTTTCCGCTTATTTGTCCATTTAGAAAAATAATAGAAAGTAATGAGAAACTTAATAATGTAATTTTTTTCATGAAAGTTGAGTTTAGTTTATGCAATTCAAATTTACAGATATAATATTATTTTGAAAACAATAGTTTGCTCAATTATTAGATTCCTAAGATAAAAAAATAGCGAAGCAACCTTTTATGAAACTCTTTCGTCTTTAGAAGTATTAAGGAGATAAATTTTTAAAAGTTAATTAGATAGGTAGTTAAATCATAAAAAATCTCCTCCCTTTGAATTAAAGTCCCTTGTAAACTCAAGGGACTTTTTTTTATGGGAAAATTTTGTCTGGATTAAGTATCTTATTAGGATCGAAGATAGATTTTATTTGCATTTGTAAGGATAAAGTTTTTTCGTCAAAAGGAATGTTCATATATGACTTCTGAACGTAACCTATACCATGTTCTCCAGAAATAGTTCCTTTTAATTGCACACACAGCTGAAAAATTTCTCCTATTCCTTTTGGCAATTCATTATTCCATGCTTCATCACTCATGTTTTCTTTAATGATGTTTACATGCAAATTTCCATCACCTGCATGTCCGTAGCAAACAGACCTAAAACCGTATTTGTTTCCTATTTCTTTTACACCTTTAAGTAGCTTAGGTAATTCTGCTCTAGGAACAACAGTATCTTCTTCTTTATAAATAGATTGGCTTTTTACGGCTTCACCTACTACTCTTCTAATCTTCCATAGTTTCTCTTTTTGAGTCGCATCATCTGCAAAAAGAATCTCTCCAGTTTTAAAATTTTCTAATACCTGATAAATGAGTTCACAATCTTTATATAAAACATCCATATCATTTCCATCTACTTCAATAAGTAGATGAGCCTCAATGTTATCTTCAATAACTATGGCAGTATCGTTAATAAATTTTTTTCCCCATAAAATAGCATCTCTTTCCATTAATTCCATTGCCGAAGGAGTTATACCAGCATTAAAAATTGCAGCTACAGCACTACAAGCTTCTTCGGCTGAAACAAAAGGAACAAGCATCAGTAAATCATATTTGGGATGTGGAATAAGCTTAAAAACCGCTTTAGTAATAATACCTAATGTACCTTCACTACCTATTAATAATTGTGTGAGGTTATAACCGGTAGAATTTTTTAACACATTAGCTCCTGTCCATATTATCTCACCAGTAGGCAACACCACTTCTAAATTTAATACATAGTCTTTGGTAACACCATATTTTACAGCTTTCGGTCCACCAGAATTTTCTGCCAAATTCCCACCTATAAAACAACTACCTTTACTGGCAGGGTCGGGAGGATAAAAAAGTCTTTTCGCTTTTACTGCTTCTTGAAACTCTTGAGTAATCACTCCTGGCTCAATGGTAGCTTGTAAATTTCTTTCATCAATTTCAATAATACTATTAAAACGTTCCATTGAAAGTAAAATACCTTTATTTACAGGCAAAGCTCCACCACTCAAACCAGTTCCGGCTCCTCTAGGGGTTAGTGGAATTAAATGCTCATTACATAACGTTACAATAGAACTTATTTCTGTTGCTGTTCTTGGTTTAACAATTACTTCAGGGAAAAACTTCAAGTCTTCCGTTTCATCATGACTGTATTTACTTAAATTTTCATCATCCCATAAAACAAAATTATCGCCAACTATTGCTTGTAATTGTTGAATAATAATAGGTGTTACTTTTCCATAAACAGACATATTGAACTATTTTTTGATGTGATTTTATAAAATCTAAAAATAATAAAATTAGAGAAAATACAGCCATTTTTTCTATATTTGCAGTCAATTAGGCCTCGTGGCGCAACTGAATAGCGCATCTGATTACGGCTCAGAAGGTTACAGGTTTGAATCCTGTCGAGGTCACTATTAATTCTATTTTTAACATAAAACCACCTAAATTTCTATAGGTGGTTTTATGTTTTTTTAATGAAATTGATTTTATCAATCAATCTTAAATGTATTTCCACTCATAAACAAATCATCCAACGATTTATATTTTGATAATTGTTCTTGATTTTCCATTTGCTCAAAAAATACTTTATCATATACATTTGCATCAGTATTTCTAATTACTCCCATTGCAATTGGAAATTCAGGTAGTTTCATTTGAATTAACATGTTGTGCAAAATAGTTGATTTTGTTGATGCGTCATGCACTAAAATATCTGCTGCTGTAATACCATTTTCGCCAATAGTAACCACTTCCAGTTCTAACCCATTCAATCGAAGTCCTTTACTGTTGTTTTCACCAAAAAGCATTGGTTTGCCGTGTTCTAAAATTAATTGATTATTGGCTTTGTTTTCTTTGGCAGTTATTGCAGCGTGAGTTTTGTCGTTAAAGATTACACAATTTTGTAATACTTCAACTAGCGACAAACCTTGGTGTTTTTCAGCTTCAACCATTACTTGTGCCATTAATTTAACATCAGTATCAGGAACACGAGCATAAAACTGCCCTTGAGCTCCCAGTGCTAATTCGCCAACACTAAACGGACTTTCCACAGTTCCGAAGGGTGAAGATTTAGTTACTTTTCCTCGCTCAGAGGTTGGAGAATATTGCCCTTTGGTTAACCCATAAATTTCGTTGTTAAACAAAATTAAGTTGTAGTTGATGTTTCTTCTAATGGCGTGAATAAAATGGTTTCCACCAATGGCTAATGAATCGCCATCACCCGAAATCATCCAAACACTCAACTCGGGATTTGCCAATTTAACGCCTGTTGCTACAGCAGCCGGACGACCATGAATGGTATGAAATCCATACGTATCCATGTAATACGGGAAACGTGATGAGCAACCAATACCGGAAATAATAGCTACATTCTCTTTTTTAAGATTTAATTCCGAAAAAGCTTTTTGAACAGCATTGATAATGGCATAATCGCCACAACCCGGACACCATTTAACTTCTTGATCGCTGGCGTAATCTTTTGGTTTATATAAACATTGTAGTGTAGATGCTTCCATTTTATTTATCCTCCAATAATTGAGTGAACTTATTTTTTAATTCTTTTACCGTAAAAGGTAAGCCTTGTATTTTATTGTACTGCTCGTATTTAAACTGAGGCAACACTGCTCTTAAATAATTAGCAAATTGTCCGTCATTCAATTCACAAACCAAAATTTTATCAAATTTTGAAAAAATTTCGGCAGTGTTTCTTGGTAGTGGATTGATGTAGTTAAAATGTGTGAAAGCGATGTCCTTTCCTTCTTTTTGAAGGTCGTTAACAGCACCAAATAAGATTCCAAATTGTCCGCCCCAACCTACAACTAATAATTTTTTAGCATCCTTACCTTTGTAGCGTTGTTCTGGTATAAAGTTAGCAACGCGAGCTACCTTTTCTTTTCTAATGTTCACCATAACCTCATGGTTTTGTGGGTTGTGCGAAACGCAACCAGAACATTCGTCTTTTTCTAACCCTCCAATGCGGTGTTGCATCTCTGGTGTGCCAGGAACTACCCATTTACGAGCCAATTTTTCATCATCTCTGTTGTATGGCCTCCAACTGGCGTCTTTTGTTTCTAGTGTTAAGGGTTTAATATCAGGAAGTTCGTTTAACGATTTTATTTTCCAAGGTTCTGCTCCGTTTCCTAAATAACTTTCGGTTAAGAGAATAACTGGAGTCATGTGTTCTAAAGCAATTCGTGTTGCCTCAAAAGCCCAATCGAAACAATCAGCAGGTGTGCTTGCAGAAATCACAACTACAGGGCTTTCGCCATTTCTTCCCCAAATAGCCTGCATTAAATCACTTTGTTCGGTTTTGGTAGGCAATCCAGTACTTGGTCCGCCACGTTGAACATTTACAATTACAATGGGCAATTCAGTCATAACAGCCAAACCAATGGCTTCGGTTTTTAAAGCCATTCCTGGGCCTGATGTGGTTGTGATGGCAACATTTCCAGCAAAAGCGGCACCAATTGAGGAACAAATACCTGCAATTTCATCTTCAGCCTGAAAAACTTTTGTCCCAGCCCACTTGTGTTTAGTTAATTCATGCATGATATCTGTTGCAGGAGTAATAGGATAAGAACCTAAAAACAACGGTTTGCCCGCTTTTTTTGCTGCGGCCAAAAATCCCCAAGCTGTTGCTTGATTTCCTGTTATGTTTCGATACGTTCCGGATTGTTTTTTTGCAGGCAATACTGTAAATGAAGACTTAATTGCTTCTATGGTTAAAGCGTAGTTATAACCAGCTTTTAAAGCAATAATATTTGCTTCGCCTATTATTGGATTTTTATTGAATTTTTGTTCAAAAAAAGCAATGGTTTGTTCTAATGGTTCGCTAAACAACCAAAAAACCATTCCCAAGGTAAACATGTTTTTACATCTGTCGGCCGATTTATTATCTAGCCCTAAATCTGTCAAGGCTGTTTTTGTAAGTGAAGTAATTGGCCCTTCAATTACTTTATAATCTGCTAAGGTATTGTCTACAAGAGGATTGGTTTCGAACCCAGCTTTTTCAATGTCTTTTTTCCCGAAAGAATCAACATCAACTAAAATAATACAAGCAGGTTTTAGGTTGTGTAGGTTTGCTTTTAAAGCAGCGGGGTTCATTGCTACCAAAACATCTGGAGCATCACCCGGACTATGAACTCCACTCGTTCCAAAATGCACTTGAAAACCTGAAACTCCAGCTACAGTTCCTTGTGGAGCTCTAATTTCTGATGGAAAATCGGGAAAAGTTGCAATTGCATTTCCCATTACCGCTGTAGTATCGGTAAATAATGTTCCTGCTAATTGCATTCCGTCACCAGAATCTCCTGCAAATTTTATTACTACACTTTCTAATGTTGTTTTCATAATTAAGCCCACCCCAACCCTCCCAAAGGGAGGGAGTTACCAACACACTTGCCAAAATTCGAAGTTTGTTGAGGAGTATTATTTTTATGGTTTATACTGATAATTAATTTTTTTATTGTGCCTCTTGGTAGCCCCTCCTTCGGAGGTATTGGGGAGGCTACTCTCCCTTGTACTCCACTCGTTTACCAATAGATGTTAATCCTAACAAAGCATCTTTTGTAGAGAAAATAGCTACCAACTTATCCAATTCTGATGCTGGTCCTTTTGCTGCTTCAATTAATTCTTCAGCAAATTTCATTGCAATTGGGGCTTTAAAACTCATGGTTTTTGCCATTTTATCAATAGCTTCTTTATCAATTTTGCCGTTTTCATAAGCACCCGACATAATTTTTTTATAGCTATTATTGGTGTAAAAATCAGCTATTGCTTGCCAGTTAGCTCCCAAAACTTGTGCTTTTCTATCGGGGGTTGGTTTAGTTCCAGAAATGTATTCGAAAATATCTGCAGGCTGAATAACTTCATCAATTAAACCTATTTCTTTTGCAGTTACGGCATCAAGCATTTGACCCGTTAACACTAAATATTTTGCCAATCCTTTGCCTACTCTTAAAGCTGTACGTTGTGTTCCTCCAAGCCCTGGATAAATTCCTATTCCTGTTTCTGGAAAAGCAATTTTAGTTTTCGGAACAGCTAACAACACATCGCAACAAAGGGCTAATTCCATTCCGCCACCTAAAGCCAAACCGTTTAAGATACCCACCACTTTTTTGGAAGATTTGTCGATTTTCTCTAATACATCTTGTCCGTATTTTGTAAACGTAACAATGTTATTTAGAGAAGCTGCTTTCATGTTTTTTACAAAAAATTTGATGTCGGCACCAGCCACAAAAGCTTTACCTGAACCTGTTAAAATAATGGTTTTAACATTTGGCATCGCATCTGCTTGTGAAAATTTGCAATCCAATTGTCCCATAACTTCCTCGTTTAAGGCATTCATATCTTCAGGTCTATTCATGGTAATGGTTGCAACACTTCCGTTGATATCCATCGAAACAAATTCCATTTTCCAATTATCGGCTTTTATGCCATTAGGAACTGGTTCGTTATAAATTTTAGCAAATTGATTTACTATGCGTTTTACTTCCGTTTCACCATATTTATTCATTAAATCAATTGGGCCAAAACGCCATCTTAAACCAATTTTTGCTCCTCTGTTTAAGTCGGTTGCGGTGCACACTTTTTCATCCAATAGTTGAGAACAAACAAATAAAGTGCAACCTAAAATTCGATCGTTTACTGCTTTTTCGTTTTCTGAAGAAATAGTTACTTCTCCAGTTCCTGTTAAATCCCAATTTTGTTTACTTTCTACCTGTTCTTCCAGTTTTTTAGCAACTTTATATGATGGTCCAAAATGTTCTAATGTTTTTTGTGCATGCAATGCAATTGGAACACCAGTGGCATTCATCAATGCAAAAGGTCCCATACCAATTCCGAATGTTTTCATGCAAATGGTATCAATTTCGGCAATTGTTCCTACTCCTTCTTCTAGCATTTTACACGATTCGTTGAGCCAAGGAACAAAAAAACGGTTTACTGCAAAGCCATAAGCATCTGCTGTATAAATGGGGTCTTTGCCCGAAAGCACAGAAAATTCATACACTGCTTTGGTTGTTTCAGGAGAAGTTTTTTCGCCAGGAATAATTTCTACCAAACGATTTTTTGCTGCATGATAAAAATAGTGCAGCCCTACAAAACGTTCTGGATGCGAAACCGAAGCCGCCATTTCGGTAACCGAAAATGACGAAGTATTGGTGGCTAAAATGGTATCAGAAGACACTATTTTATCAAGCGTTTTAAACAGTTCGCATTTTACATTGAAATCCTCAAAAATGGCTTCAACAATTAAATCACATGCTTTTAAATCGTTTTGATTTACTGTGCCTTTAATGTTGTTGATGATGTTTTCAACTTTTTCTTGCGTAAAGATTTTACGTTCAACACCTTCTTCTAAGATGGCACGAATACCCGAAATTCCTTTATCAATGTATTGTTGTTCTCTATCGTTAAGGTAAACGGTAAATCCTTCTTGAGCAAATTTTTGAGCAATTGCAGCACCCATGGTTCCTGCTCCTACTACTCCAACTGTGTTTATTTTTTTCATAATTAAGCCCACCCCAGCCCTCCCGAATGGAGGGAGTTACCAACACTCTTGATAAAATACCAAGTTTATTGAGGAGTTTTATTTTTATGGTTTATACTAATTATTAATTCTTTTTTTGTGCCTCTAAATAAGCCCCTCCGAAGGAGGGGTTGGGGAGGCATTTAACAATTCTCCCAAACAGGTTGTCGTTTTTCCAAAAATGCGTTGATACCTTCGTTGGCATCTTTGGTTTCCATCAACTGCTTTACATACATGTATTCCAATTGGGGTAAAAAATTGCCTAAAACATGGTTGAATTTTACTCGTGATGCTTTAACAGCATAACGTAATGAAGATGCACTTTTTGGTACGATGTTTTTTTTAATCCATTCATCAACTGCTGCATTTAAAGCTTCTTTATCCTCAAATACTTGATTTATTAACCCGATTTGATGTGCCTCTTCAACTCCCATAGTTCTACCTGAGATTAACAATTCTTCGGCACGAGCCAAGCCCAATTTTTCGGGTAAAATAACTGATGCTGGCGGAGGAAAAACTCCTAACACAATTTCGGGTTGACCCATTTTTGCAGTTTTATCGGCAAACAATACATTACACATAATTGCCAATTCCATGCCTCCACCTAAACATTGACCTGATATTTTTGCCATGGTTGGAATGCCTAAATCCATGATTCCAAGAAAGAGTTGATGAAACGTTTTTATCATCATTTCAGCTAATTCTTTAGTATGTTCAGGAACACTTGCTCCAAAAGAAAAGTGTTTTCCTTCTCCTTGAAAGGTGATGAGTTTAAGGTTATTATTTTGCTTAAATTGCTTGAAACAATCTAAAATATCAAGCATCATTACATTGTCCAACACATTTCCTTTGCCATCATCTAATAATATGTTTGCAACTGTATTGTTGTGGGTATAGGTTAATTTAATTTTTTCCATTGCTTATGCATTTTCTGGTTTAAACTGTGGAGAAATTTTTCGATGCATTTCGTCATTCCACTCATGTCCTTCTGCTAAAAGCTGACGAAGTTTTATAAAATCAACTTCTCTATCGTTTTTAGGTCCAAAATTAAACGCACGGAAACCAGCTTTTGCTTCTGTCATCATGTTTAATGCTAACCACTCACGACTACCTTCTTTGTTCATATCCCAATGTTCGAGCTTTTTCTTGCGAACTTCAGTTAATGTTTTGTGTAAGCAATTTGGGAATGTATGGAGTAATTTAGCTACAAATTTGTTAATCAATTCATCTAATTTAGATAAATCTACTTCTCCTTTTGCCATCAATTCTTTACCTTTTGCTAATTCTTCGCCCGTTTTCATGGATCCGAATATTACTCTTCCGTACTCATCAGCGTATTTATCTATGTTAATTAGTGGGTTAGGTATAAATTTTCCATCAACTTTTAAAGCTGGTGCTATGTCTGTTATTAATCCAATATTTAATGCCTGATGTGCAGTCCATGGTTCGCAAAGCGTTAATGAAGCCATGGCTCTTTCTACGCCAACATATAGGTGTAAAAAATCGGTTGCTCCACCAATAGCAGCACTTCCGTGTTTTGGGCCAGCTTGCCCGAAACGTGCTAAATCAGATGCAACTGTAAAGTCGCAAGCCATTCCTATTTCCTGACCACCGCCAATTCTCATTCCGTTTACACGAGAAATAACTGGTTTTTCGCATTTTAAAATGGCTGAAACCATGTCGTTAAACAATCTCATGTATTGCGAATATTCTTGTGGCTGACCAGAGTAATATTCTGCATATTCTTTAGTGTTTCCGCCAGTACAAAATGCCTTATCCTCAACTCCTGTAAAAATTACAGCAACCACACTTCTGTCGTTTGAAGCTTCTCCAAATGCCATAATTATTTCTTTTACTGCTTTGGTGGTATATGAATTGTATTGTTTAGGGTTATTTAAAATAATCCAAGCGTTATACAATCCTTTTACTTCAGAACCATCTGTATTTATAATTGGTCTTTTCTCATAAAGAATGTCGGTATAATTATACCCTTCTACAATGTTGTGATTATTAAATTCCATAGTATTTATTTTTAAATTAATAATTTTATTTAGTTACACTGAGGCACTAAAACCGAACGTTTGGTGTATTTATGTGCTAGTGTATTCTTGAATACTTCGTTAATCTGACTTAGTGGAAAAGTTTCTACAAAGTCTTTGATTTCCAATTTTCCTGAAGCAATTAAATCCACCACTTCGGGATACAACTCTGGTTTACAACCCCATGTTCCAATTAGTTTTGCATCGAAAGCCATTAAGTTACTCAAACGAACTTCTAATTTGTTCATGGTAAATCCAACAATACTTAGTGTGGATGTGAATGTGATTAGATTAAAAGCTAAATCTTGTCCAGGAGCTGTTCCAGAGAACTCAAAAATCTTCCATCCATATTTTGGTGCACCAATTTCCTTAGCTATTTCCTTCACTTTTGATTTTATTTCTTTGATGTCTAATCCTTTTGAATTAAGGGTGGCATCAACTCCATTTTTCTTGGCTTGAGCTAATTTTTCATCGTTGATGTCGATAGCCAAAACTTTAGCTCCCATAATTTTAGCAATTAAAGCTCCGTAAACTCCTACTCCTCCAACGCCAATACATATAGCTAAGTCACCTTTTTCAATTTCCGACTTTTTCATTACCTGATAAGGTGTTGAAATGGCATCAGCAATAACAGAAAGTTCTTCTAACTTGTATTTAGTTAAAACTGAATTTGGCACTGGACACAAGTATTTATGAGGAACAGCGATGTGTGTTGCGAAACCACCATGAAAATCGTTTCCAGGCATTAATTGATTCTGACACATGTTGCTTCTTCCTTTGTTGCACAATTCGCAATTTCCACAAGGCAACACAGCTGGAATAATTACATTTTTTCCTTTTAAATGAGCTGGACCTTCCAAAACAGTTCCGCTAATTTCGTGACCAAGGGTTAAAGGCATTTCTTTTTTGGTTCTAACTCCATCGTGCCAAAAGCTTAAATCGGTATGGCAAACGCCACAACCAGCCACTTTTACTAAAGCTTCATCTTCGTTAATTGTTGGCATGTCTGATTCCACCAAAGAAAAATCTTCTTTTAATGCTGTCATTTGCCATTGTTTCATTTTTCCCATTTCTTTTTTATTATTTACGTCATTGCGAGGTACGAAGCAATCTGTCTTTCGATGAGGCAGATTGCTTCACTCCATTTCATTTCGTTCGCAATGACGGTTAATTTTAAATATTACAATTTTCAAATAAAATAGCTGTTCCTTGTCCGCCACCGATACATGCCGAAGCAATACCGTATTTAACCCCTCTAATGTTCATTTCTCTTGAAAGTGTTAACGACAAACGAGTTCCTGTTGCTGCTAAAGGATGACCTAAAGCAATTGCTCCACCATTTACATTACAGATGTCTCTGTTTAATCCTAATTCTTTTTCGCAGCCAATAAACTGAGCTGCAAAAGCTTCATTAATTTCAACCAATCCAATTTCAGCAAGGGTTAACCCAGCTAATTCTAACACTAATTTTATTGCTGGAACTGGCCCTAAGCCCATTACTCGCGGGTCTAATGCACTGGTAGCTGAAGCTACTACTCTGGTTAGTGGTTTTAAGCCTTTTGCTTTAACAAAATCGCCATGAGCGACAACCACAGAAGCAGCACCATCAACAATTCCGCTTGAGTTTGCTGCAGTTTGAACACCATCTCGAGCAAAAACTGAAGGTAATTTTGACATATCTTCTAAGTTTGATGGACGAACATTTTCATCCGTTGTAAAATCTACAGCGTGTTTTGGTAATCTCACTTTTCTGGTATTTAATCCATCAATAGCAAATTCTGCCGAGTTCATCTTCACAATTTCACCATCAAAAAAACCTCTTTCTTTTGCTGCCAAATATCTATCTACCGAAAGTTTTGCAAATTCATTGGCGTCAGCTTTTGTTATACCGTGTTTTTCAGCAACATTTTCTGCGGTGCATCCCATAGGAACTGCAGCTGTATCGTTTAATGCTTCCCAAAGCATGTCTTTAAAATCAATTTTACCTAGGGGGTAACCCATCCTGTTTCCAAAACTTACTGTTGGCGAAAGCGTCATATTTTCTGTACCTCCACACAAAGCGGTTTGTCCTTTTCCTAACGAGATTTGTTCTGCACCCGCAATAATGGTTTCAAAACCTGAGCCGCAAATACGTTGCAACATTACAGCCGGAATACCTTCTGGAATACCTGAGAACAACCCAACGTGACGAGGTAAAAAGTAAGAATCGGCAGAACTTTGTCCGATGTTGGCATACATTACTTGGTCAATATCTTCACCTTTTATACTAGATTTTTCGATGGCTGCTTTTGTTGCATAAATACCCAAATCAGTTGGAGAAACTTGTCCTAATGTTCCGCACAATTTACCAAATGGGGTTCTAGCTCCATTTACAAGGTATATGTTATCGTAAGTTATTCCAAGTCCTTTTTTCTTGTCGTGAAATCCTTTCATATCTATTTGTTTAAAGTTTGAAGTTCAATGTTTGATGTTTTTTGTTTGGCAGAATTTTGCATGGCAATAACTGCAGCTCCATAAGAAACCACAAATTGCGGTGCATCAACAATTTTAATGTCTTTGTTAAATTTTTCGTTGAGTAACTCTTTTAGGAATGGGTGGTGAGCTATAACTCCACCAATCATATAAGTTGGAATGCCTGGATCGAGTCGCATTTTTGCTACTTTGTTGGCTATTGAATTGTAAATTCCTCTTGAGATGTCTTCGAGTTTCATGCCATCAAAAATCCAGTTCATTATTTCGGTTTTGGCGAAAACCGTACAGAAGCTATTTAGTTCCTTATCGTAAGTTGAAAGTGAAGCTAAACTGCTCATATCTGAAATATTTATTCCTGCACGTTCTGCAATTTCGGCTAAAAACGAACCCGTTCCAGCAGCACATTTATCGTTCATGTAGAAATTTTCTACGTTATTGTCTTTATCGCAACGAATAATTTTAATGTCTTCACCACCAATATCAATAATGTTTTTTTCGCCTTTAAAATGCTGTGAAACACCTGCCGCACCGCAATTTATTTCAGTTTTAACAATGTCTGTTTCGGTAAAATGTTTTCGTCCGTAACCTGTTGCACAACTGTATTTGATATTAAAATTTGAAGTTATTGCCGACATCACATTTTTAAAAGCTTGTTTGTCGTTGGTCATGGTAGGTAAGAAATATCTGAACAACGGATTAGCATTATCATCAACTACAGTAAACTTAGCATAAGATGATCCTAAATCAATTCCTAAAAAGCACTCAACATTTTTGTAGGTTACAGAGGTTGCACCTTTATTAATCAATCCTTTGTCAAAAATTTTTCTACTCACATTGCCACTTGCACCTGGAATTCGAGAAATGATGTTCTTATTGGTCATCGCTTTTACCATGTTGGTAAAAGCAAGGTTTAATGATGTTCTTATATAATGTTTACGACCATACTCAACAATTTTACCGTTAAAAAAGTCTATTTCGGTTGTTCGATTATTGATTAAATCGACAGCCAAAGATGGGAAATGGTCGCCACCTTTTTTGAGGTAACGCATACACTGGCGAAGGAAATCGTCTGAAAATTTGATTTTTTCAGCCTCTGCAACGAGAATTCCTTCTGCAATAACTTGTTCAATCAGTTCAACAGTATCTTTATCTGCCATAGCCTCAGCCATGGTTAATCGGCTAACTCCACACAAAGCACTTAAAGATGAATTTAATATGGTTTTTTCCCAAGTTCTGTTTAAGAGTTCAAAAGAATCTATTGCTTTGGTATCTAAATTTACCGAAGTAAGTAAATCCGCTAAATCTTTTGCTTTTTCTGCCCGAGCATCGTTAACACTGCCAATATAGTTTGGTGGGGTAAAAAAGGTTACTTTGGTTACGTTTGGAGCAACTGTATTTCCTGCAAAGTTAACTACCAAACGTAAGGTTTTACTTTCACCAAATCCTTCTACTAACAATTGTTCGGTATCAATACCGTTTTGAGCAGAAATTACAGTTATTTTTTCGGTATTTAATGCAAGTGCTTGTTTAACGGCAGCAGGAGTATGGGTAGTTTTTAATGCAAAAATTAAGTAATCTGCATCAAAAGTATCTAATTGGGAAATGCTTGTGTAAACCTGATTAAATTGAGCTTTTTGTTTGATAACATTTTCTAAAACTAGTCCTTCGACTTTAATTTTATCAGCTTTGGTTTCGTTTACTTCGCACAAAGCAACATCACAACCAGCTTCTTGAAGTTTTACTGCCAAAATCATTCCTACTGGACCAAGCCCAATGATGCCAACTTTTATTTTATTGTTTTTTGTCATCTCATTAAATCACTTTACTATCTTCTAATTGCTCTAAAAATGTTTCTATTTTGGTCATGCTTTGTCCTTCTGAGAAAAAACGTAAATCGCACAAATCACCTTCAATTACTAATGCAGGAACTCCCGTGTATTCTTTTAAGCGTTGTGGCATTCCAAACTTTGCATTAGAGTTGTTAAAGCATGTTTTAGAATCGTGGTAAACTATACCATCAATACTAAACTCTTTAAACCAATCTGCTAATATTTTCATTTTGGCTTTTTCACTTCTATTAATAAAAATTTCGGTGTAAGCTCTTGCGGTTGAGTTCCATGGGTCGTTTTCGTCAAACTTATCAAATACCCAACTGCTGCAATAGGTAGAAGCTACCACTGCGGCATCGTTTGAGGTGAATAAATCGCTTAACATTCGGAGTTTTCCCCAAATGGGCATACCTTCCCAAAAAATTCTGGTTTTGGCTTGCGGTAAAAACCCTATATTGTTCTTTACATTGTATTCTAACTCTGCTAATAATTCGATATAATAATCTTTTGCTATTTGTGTTCCACGAAGCACCACAATTGGTCCCATGTGAATGGTTCCATCAAAAAAGCTGATGGGAGCATTCATGGCAGTAGATGTTTTCAATACTTTTTGCCAAAGCAATGTAGCTTCTTTGCTTAAGCGAACGGTTTCTTTAAACTTATTTTCATCAAATTTTTGTCCACTAACCTGTTCGCAAATCGGAATCATGTTTTTGAATTGTTTAACCACCAAATCCACTTCATCTTGAGTTACTTCATCAACATGGCGAGGAGGCATAATGCCAACAATAGGGCAACTAAACTCATCAGCAAAAAACTGAAACCAATCTTGCACTTCTCTGCATTGGTTGGTGTTGTAAGCAATTATATCGGGTTTTGGATGACCTTTCATCCCGTAATGTGTTTTTAAAGGAGATTCCCCTTTCAGGTAAGAACCAATATCGGCAGTTGTGTAAGAACAAACATGTCCAGAATAACCGCATTTTATTGCTTCTGGAATGTAATCCATGGCAGTACGGGTTGCTCCCATTAAAGCACCATGATTTTCAGGAAAATAAACCTCAAAACCAAAAGAACGAAGTAATTCTGCTGGTCCAACACTGGTACACCAAGCAATTTTCTTTTTACCCGATTCTAATGAGCTAAAATATTCGCCCATTATTTTTTTCATGGTATCTGTAGCTTTTATTTTGTACATCTTGCGTTCAATTTATCTGGTTCTAATTCTATTACATATACTTCTTCTTCTACAGGAACATTTTCTCCGTACATGTTTAGCAAGTGTTTTTTATAGCGTTCCACCACATTTTTAGGTGCTACTTTCATGGAAGGAGTTAGTGTGTTGTTGTCTAATGAAAGTTCATCTAAAATGATGACTGCCGATTTTACTTTAGCAAATTTTTGCTTTAAACTGTCGTTAGCCATTGCCAAACATCCTGTTAAACATCTACCTAGTTCGTTTAGGCTTCTTGGACAGAAACAACCTTCTTCAGGAGAAATTTCATAATCTGGACGTTCTAAAAGTTTTTTGTTTGGGAAGATAAGTGCCACAGGATGCTCCTCTCCGCTGCCCGAAACAACAGCATACTGAACATAATGGCATTTCAGTTCGATGGCTTTTTCTAAATCGGTTGGTATAACTTTCTCGCCATTCGATAATTTAAATATTCTATCTTTTCTAGAAATTAGCTTTAAACCGTTTTCAGTAATTTCGCCCACATCACCTGTTCTGTACCAACCATCTTCGGTAAAAATGGCTTCATTGGCTTCATCATTATGGTAATATTCTACCATAATGTTTGGTCCTTTTACTTGAATTTCGTCATCATCCGCAATACGAACACTAACTCCTGGAATTGGTTTGCCAACTACGCCAGTTTCGCGTTTAAGTTTTGGATCAGTAAGCGTACAGCAAGGCGAAGTTTCTGTAAGTCCCCAACCTTCTATTACAGGAATACCCCGTTTTTCAAATTCGTTTGATAGTTTTTCGGGCAAAGCCGCTGCTGCTGTAAAAATAAATTTTAAACCCGAGTTGAAAAAAATGTCTTCGGCTTCTTTACTTTCTCTTGTTAAATCATAAAGCGATTGATATACTTTTGGAACACTAAAAAATATGGTTGGTTTAACCAATTTCCAGTTTTCAAAAATTTGGTTAGCATCTCTTCCATAGCTACTTTCTAAATAAAAAGTGGCTCCGTTGTAAAGTGCTGTAAACAATTCAAAAATTCCACCAAAACTATGGTGCCAAGGTAAATAAGCCAAAAATCTATCTTCGGGAGTTACATCCCAAATTATTGATAATGCTGCTTGTTGCGATAAAATATTTTTGTGTAGCAGTTGTACGCATTTCGGAACTCCCATGGTTCCAGATGTATACATGTTCAAACAAATATTGTCAGGAGAAATCTCTGTATCGAATACCGAAGCGTTTTCGGGTCGTTGTTTTAGTAAAACGTCAATATATTTTAAATCGGGAAAACGGCTGTCTTTTATATCTGTAAAGGTAAAAATTTGCTTTAAATTCAACTCTGAGCCAATGTTTGCCAATTGTTGCTCGCCAGCCAATGCCAACCAAGTAGCATCAGAATGATTGATAAGCAGTTCAGCAGTATCTTTTTTGAAGTTAGCAAAAATAGGAACAACAACACCCCCATAAGCCATAATTGCTAATTCCAATTGTAGCATATCCAAACAGTTGCGAGAAAAAACAACCATTTTGTCTCCTTTCTGAAACCCCATTTGTTGAAGGTTGAAGGCAATGTTTTGGATGTTGTTGTAAAAGTCGTTCCAGGTTATACCTTCATAAACGCCTTTGCTGTTTTTTTCTTGAAAAACAATTTTATCCCCAAAACGCTTAACATTTTGATTGAGTAAGGTGGCAATGTTAGGAATAACTTCGCCTAGTTTATGTGCTGAATCGAGTTGTTTCATTTTTTTTATTAATTCGTCATTGCGAACGAGGCAAGAGTGAAGCAATCTTATAAATAATTAACAGATTGCTTCCTTCTATTTTGCTTCATTTCGATAAACTCAATGGAGCAAAATAAAATTCGCAATGACGTTCATATTACGCTACTACAGCTGCTTCTTTTTCTTTTAATTTATAATACCTAAAACCACCCCAAAGAGCTGCTCCAATTGCACCAGAATAAATTGCATCGGGATGGGCAATAAATTCAAAAACTTGCTTTTTATTTTCAGCAGCCATTTCTTCAATTGCTTGAGTCATTCCTACATTCATTCCCATTCCACCCACTAAAGCAATAGGACTTTCGGCTTTTAAAGCACCTAATAATTTTACTACTCGTTGAGCAATAGAAATATTAATTCCTTTAACAATATTTGGGGTTGACAATCCTTTAGAAACTAAGTTGATTACATCTGTTTCAGCTAGTACAGCACAAATTCCTGATGGTACTTCTGGGTTATCAGCTTTAAGCGAAATATCTCCTACCTCTTCTATTGCTAAACCAAGATAGCGAGAAATGTTTTCGATAAACTGACCCGAACCCGATGCACATTGCCCCGTCATTTTGTAATCTAAGACTTTTCCTCTACTATCAACTTTTATGGCTCTAACATATAAACCGCCCATATCCACAACAGTTTTTGCATTTGGAGTAAAATAAATTCCTCCGCGTGCGTGCGAAGTCATGCTATAAAAGTGTCCGGTTTTCTTTTCAACCATTTCTCCTTCACCTGTTGAAGCTAAGTAAGCAATATCTTTATCGTAATTTAATTGGTTTCTTTTTAAAATTAAATCAACGGCATCTATTACTACATCTTTAGGATTTCTTTTTCTGATTTTCTCCGTTTGTTTATCTATTAATTTGTGATCGCCTGTTTCTTGGTTATATTCCATTAATACGGCCTTAACGTAGCTTCCGCCAACATCAACGCCCATGGTGTAAATTGTATTTTTCATGTTGTTTGTGTTTGAGGTTTGAAGTTTGAGGTTAGTTAACTTTGAATATCTAACCTCAAACATGAAACTCTATATTAATTTTCTTGTTTAGCTTTTTCTTTTGCATTAGGTAAATCGGCACTAATGTTTCTTCTGGCAAACATGGCTCCACCTAAAGCTCCCATAAAAATGGAATCGGTATGAATGTTCATGGTTACTTCTCCATAAGAATCGGTTACCATTTGTTTTACATACTTTAATACTGCCTCATTTCGAGCAACACCTCCGGTAAAGGTAAATTCTTCACGAACTCCTCCAGACCTTGCTATTAAAGACATGGCTCTTTGAACAATGGCTTTATGTAATCCTGCCAAGATGTTTGGACGTTCTTCTCCGTTGTGCAACAATTCTTTTACTTCTGCACCAGCAAAAACAGTACAAGTAGAGCAAATAGTTGTTTCCTTAGTTGCTTTATTGGCTTCAGGACCTAATTCATTTAAAGATAAACCAAACTCATCTGCAATGTATCCTAAATAACGCCCACAACCAGCAGCACACCTATCATTCATGTGAAAACTAGTTACTAAACCATGTTTATCTACCTGTATGGCTTTAGTATCTTGTCCTCCAATATCTAACACAGTTCTAGTATTTGGAAAAACTGCGTGTGCACCAAAAGCATGGCAAAGAATTTCTGATTTAATACAATCTTCGGGGAAAGGTAATAATGCTCTACCATAACCTGTACCAGTCATTTTTGCAATGTGAATTTCTTCACTTGCAATATCTTGAATATGCTCTCTTAAAGTATATTCTACATTTTTGTAGTTATTTTTTACAGCATTTAGTTCAGCATAATACCAGTCTTCTTTGCTGCCATCTTCTTGCTGATCGGCTAATCCTTGGTATTTTTCCTCTAAAATATTCATGGATTCCATTACCAACTCTTTAAAGTTGTAAGTAACCATTTCGTTTTCTACTGGAGTAATACTTTTATCGAAAGCTAACATTAACGGTTCGTAGAATTCAACATTTCTTTCTTCAACTTCTAAATTGTATTTTTCACTTACAATATCTCTAAAGAATTGATTTTTAGAACCCAAATCTTCTTCTACAAAACCTTTTCTTATTTGGGGGCGAATGGTTTCAATAATCTCATTTAAAATGTTAAGAATTTGTTTTTTGTTATCGTGAGTAAATTCGCTTACCGTTTGTCTCAGCATTTTTTCTAGGCTGTCCATACGCTTTTTAAACTGTAAATACTGGAAAACACTTCTTAGGTCTTTCATGTATTTTTTAAACTCAGGTTTTTCGGCATCTTCACCGATTTTTCTTTCTAACAAGTTAAATCTGGCATCATAAATAGCTTCTTCACGAGCAATGTCTGCCGCTACTTTATAGTTGGCTCTTGTATTGGTAATTCCCCTTCCAACAATTTCATCAGTTTCGTTAATGATAACTGCTTTTGAAGTGGTGGAGCCTAAGTCTATTCCTAAATAATATTTTTTCATATCTTAAAGTTTAAGGTTTGAGGTTTGAAGTTTGAGGTTTTTTCAACATTCTTTAAACCTTGAATTTTTCATACATTTTCTTCTTCTAACATTTTACGCTGAGCTAACATTTGGAAGTAAGATTCTAATCTATTTTTAATATTTGAATAAGAGAAATAACGTGGATCTACCAAATCAGACTCAATAAATCCAACAGGTACTTCTAATCTATCTTCAATTTCACGCATCATTCCTAATTGTCCGGCTGAGAATGAATTACAGCTTTTAATGGAATTAGTAACATAACCATCAGCTTGATAATCTTTAATACATTTAGATAATAAATCAATACGCTGAGGTATGTTTAGGTTAGTGTAGCAATTCATGCAATACTCACCTAACGATTCTAATGGTCTTTCTGGGTCATGTCTCCAGCCCATGTCGTAAACGCCACCAACTTTGGTGTAAGATGAAGCTACAATAACAGCTCCCATATCGTAGAAAATTTTCCAAAACTCACGGAAACTTGTCCAGTTTGGAGGTCCTTCTACTACTAATCGGTATTTTTCTTCTTTCATTTCTCCTTCGGGAGTAACAGGGCCTAAACCTAAACGAATTCGTTCTTGAATTTCGCTGTATAATTCTTTATAATATTCTACTGCCTCTGGAGTTCCTCTAAAACCGATATTAATAGGGCCGATGTAATAAACACCAGCAAAATAGGCATCAATAGGAGAAGGTTTGTGTTTGGTAGTGTCAAAAATTTTAGTAATCCAATCTTCCGCTTCAGCAGAAAGTTTTAAGAATCCTTTCAATTTATTTTCATCGAATTTTACTCCAGAAACTTTTTCCATTTTAGGAATAACCTCTTGTTTTAATTGGTTAACCATGTACTGCGTCATTTCGGGAGTAATTTCTGCATTCTCTTGATAAGGAGTGTGTATCATTACCACTTCGGCATTTGGGTATTCTCTTTTAAGGGTTTCGAACCATTTCATAAAGGTAAAACAGCCTGTGTAGCTCAATAATAAAATATCTGGTTCTGGAATTTTTGTTCCTGTTGGTCCAATGTTTCCTTTCATCATCATACCAACATCGCACTTTACGTAAGTACAAACATCTTCAGAGTGAGCATTACGTTCTGCTTCTTTAATGTATCCACCCGATTTTTTACGCATAGCACTTTGTAATGCGTTAATTTCAGGATAAACAGGCAACATATCAAAGGTTCTAATTAGTTCGGACAAGTTTCCAGGCACGAAGGTGTAACATACTTTCTTGCCCGTTTTTTCAACATTAGCAAGGTCGTTAAACAATCCTTCTATCATCTCCTTTTGGAGAATCATACTTTTTTCTTTTATAGCTTCTTTTGACATAGTTTTACGGGTTTAAAGTTTAAATTTTAATTGTAAAGTGGTAATAGCTCTAACTTACCATCAATAAACTGGTTCTTATTTTTATTTTTCATTATCTACTAAAACTGGTTCATCTTCCCATAATTTAATAGAATCTGAGAATGCACCAACTTGTTCTTTAATTACTTTAAATTGATTAATGTTTTCAGAATATTGGAATGCGATGTAACGGATTCCTAATTTATTAAATGCGTTTTGGAAAATTGGTGCGTCTAATAAACTTGGGTCGCAGAAACTTGCAGAGGCAAATATTACTCCATTAGCACCTCTTTCTTGTACAATTTTAGCCAATCGGTATTCTTTTGGATTATCTACATCATATATAGAAGATGAATATTGACTTTGTTTGATGTATGAATTAGAAATTGCTTCTAAAGGTTTATCGGTAGTAGCATCAATATCTCCTAAAATCATTCTTGAACCCAGCATGTAATCATCATCTACTACATAACAACCTGCTTCTTCAATAGCTCTAATTAGACCTACTGCTGGTTGCTCACAAAAAGCCCCCGAAACCACCACTTTAATTTTATCTTGCGGCTCTCCTATTTCTTTATTAATATGTGCACAAACTTGTTCTAAAATTTCGTTGTGTTCTTCAACCGGTATAACCGTTCCTGCTCTTACAATATGATATACATCTTCAATAGATAAACGCCATGGGAATTCCTGGCGAATATCGTAGATGAACTCTATCATTTGTCTGTTTTTGTTGTACAAACTAATGGAGTGGTTTAACTCTTCCACCGTGGGTGTGTTACCATTAATTTCTTTAATGTATTTCATTACATGTTGCATTTCCTGTTGGTAAAATACACCCCCTATTTCAGGTAAGAAATTTTGTGGGAAATCCATGTATTTAACAAACTTTCCGAATTTATGCTGTTTAAAAATCCCAGAAAGGTTTCTTAAAACATCACAAATAGAGGGAAATATAAACCCATCAAAATGATCCATGTGTTTATCTAAAGCCAATTCCATAATGCTTCTTGGAATATGGCAAATATATGATTGGTAATAAGCATCTCCTTTAATAATTTGTTTACGATCTCCACCGCCAAATATTCCTAAAGGTAAACCACCTGCTGCATGTATTATTTCTCTAGGGAAATAAATAGGTGTATAACCTACAATAACACGCCCTTCTTTTTCTGCTTTCCAGTTTTTAGCTCTGGTAAAGTTTAAATCAAAAGAAAGTTCTTTACAGTCATTTATAATTTGCTTCAAGTCTTTCATGTTTGTAATTTTTTAACATTTAGTTTAAAATTTAACTTTAGTAGTTGTTTTTTACTTTTTACTTGAAGCTGATGAAATATAGAACCATACCTTGCTGTCAAGCAAAAAGAGAAATAATTTTTGGTATGGTTACAATTGAGTCATAAATCGAGTTTAAAATTATACAACTGTTTTTCATTTGTTTATGATGGCCATCATATTTGAAAATGATTATTATCATTTGAGATTTTAATAGTAGATAGGAATTTAGAAAACTATTAAATACTTAAGTGCAAATGCAACAAAAAAAAGTTTCACTCATCTTATTATCAGGAGGTAAATCCACTCGTATGGGGATGCCTAAAGCATGGGTTAAATTGTATAATAAAAGTAGTTTTGCTGAACAAATTTTATCTTGTTACAACACATTTGGCTTACAAAAACAAGTTTTGGTTTTAAACAAAACACATCAAAATAAAGCTGAAGAAGCTAAATTAAAACACTTTTTTAGCCCATTACATATTATATATAACTCTCAAACAGAAAAAGGGAGGTTATATTCAATTAAAATTGGGCTAGAGCATATTAATACCGACTTATGTTTTATCCATAATATAGACCAGCCTATTGTTAAAAAAGGAACTCTTGAAGCATTATTAAATCAATCATCTTACGGAGATGTAATCATTCCAACATATCATGAAAAAGGCGGGCATCCTATTTTAATTGGTAAAAACATAATAAATGAATTAAAAGCACAATATAAAAATTACGCTTCATTAAAAGAACTCTTAAATCAATTTAAAAAAACTTATGTAGCTGTTTATTCTAACGAAATTCTAACCAACATTAATACACCTAACGAGTTAATTCAACACCTAAATACTGCTAATGTTTATTAAATGAATCTTTATACTGAAATATTACAATTACAAAATGAAGGCATTGCATCTGTATTGTGTTCAGTTGTTCATACAAAAGGTTCAACTCCAAGAAAAATTGGAGCTAAAATGCTGGTAAAACCTAACGGTGAAATAATTGGAACAATTGGTGGTGGTAACCTCGAAAAGAAAGTGATTGAAAATGCACTTCATCAATTGCAATTAAAAGAAGCAAAAATATTTAAACACGACCTACTTCATCAACATAATATGTGCTGTGGAGGTACAGTAGAAATTTACATTGAACCTATTTTACCTATGAAAAAACTTTACATTTTTGGAGCCGGACACACCGGAAAAGCGTTAGCTCAATATAGCACTTCCTTAGATTTTGATACTTATATTATTGACGATAGAAAAGATTATATTGAAGAACTTCCCCAACTTAACAACATTAATAAATTACATGCCGATTACAAAAAATTACTTCCTACCCTACCTTTTAACAACAATACCTACATTGTAATTCTTACCTACGAACACGAAATTGACCGAGATATTCTTTCTTATTGCATTAAACAACCACATGCTTATATTGGGATGATTGGTAGTCAGCGAAAAATTGAAATGACAAAAAAAATCTTTTTGGATGCATCAATATGTAACCAAGAAAAATTAAACACTATAAACATGCCTATAGGAATTAATATTGCTGCCGAAACACCAGAAGAAATAGCAATAAGCATTTTGGCAAAATTAATTGAAGTAAAAAATGGTTAAAAAAATAGCAATAGTATCTGGGGCAGCCAAAGGAATAGGTAAAGCCATTGCAGAAAGAATGGTTAATGAGAATTACATTACCATTTTAGTAGATGTTGATAACGAAAACGGAACTTCTTTAGCCAAAGAACTAGGTAGTTCAGCAAAATACATACATTGCGATATTAGTAATCACCAAGAAGTAGAAAATCTTTTTAAAATCGTTGTTGATGAATTTGGAGGAATAGATGCTGTGGTTAATAATGCAGGAATAATTCGCGACAATGTAATTTGGAAAATGCCCGAAGAAGATTTTGATAAAGTGATGGACATCAACTTAAAAGGAACTTGGCTCATGTGTAAGGTTGCAGGAACATTAATGCGAGAACAAAAAAGAGGAAGAATTGTAAATATCGCTTCAAGAGCTTGGTTAGGAAATAGAGGGCAATCCAACTACTCAGCCTCTAAAGCAGGTGTGGTTGGTTTAACAAGAGTTTTAGCCCTAGAACTTGGTAAATATGGTGTTTTAGTTAACGCAATAGCACCAGGATTAATTGACACTCCGCTTACTCAAAAATTACCTCAAGATGTTCAAGAAAAGTTAATTGAAGCTCAGCCTACAAAAACCATGGGTAAACCCGAAGACATTGCTAATGCAGTTGCTTTTTTATGTGATGATAAAACGCAATTCATTACCGGACAGACAATTTACGTAGATGGTGGTAAAAGTATTGGTGCAGGCGTATAATTTTCATATTTTTGTCGCTTAAAAAAACCTTAGTGGACAAATCACTTTCCAATAAAAATAAAATGGTAATGGCTTTTTTAGCTGTGATGTTTGTAATTTACAATGCTGTAATCTACACACAAGGTACATCAAACAACACTCCTCTTCTGTCAGAAAAAGCTCTAAAAGGCGAACAACTTTATCAGGAAAATAATTGTACTGCTTGTCATCAATTTTATGGGTTAGGTGGTTATTTAGGGCCCGATTTAACCAACATCAGCTCCACGCCAAATAAAGGCGATGAATACATCAAGGCTTTTTTAAATAGTGGAGTAAAATCTATGCCTAAGTTTAATTTTTCTGAAGATGAAAAAGAAGCCATTGTCCAATTTTTAAAAGAAGTAGATCAAACAGGTTATTATCCTCATGGTGATGCCGAAAAAAAACCAAACGGCTGGGTAAAAATTAAGTACAAAAATCAATAAATCAAGTATGAAGAAAATTGCTTTTGCCTTTATTTTACTCGGATTAATTGCTCTTATTTTAGGTGCTACCTTTGGTACGTTGGCAGGAATTCAATATTTGAACGAAGATTTTTTAAAAGATGTTTTGGCATTTAATAAATTGCGTCCTTTTCATGTTAGTTCGGTGTTAGGTTGGATTATCTTAACTGCTACCGGAGGAATTTATTATTACCTAACTTATGAGTTAAAATTAACTCCTTTTTCAAAAAAAATATCAACCATTCATTTTCTTTTATTTTTATTAAGTGGTTTTGCCATATATCTATCTTACAGCCTCGGAAAAATGGGTGGAAGAGAATATTTTGCCTATGCTCCAATTATTACCATTCCTATAATTTTAGGATGGTTATTGTTTGCCATTAATTATTTCAAAACGGTTCGTCAACATGCTAAAGGCTGGCCAGTATATCTTTGGATGTGGGGTACAGGAATTATTTTTATGATTTTTCATATCTCAGAAACATACCTTTGGCAAATCCCTTTTTTTAGAGATAATTTTATCCGTGATTTAACTGTTCAATGGAAATCTTACGGATCGCTTGCTGGCTCATGGAACATGTTGGTTTACGGAACTTCCATTTTTCTGATGGCTCGAATTAAAAAAGATGAAAATATTGCTCGAGGCAAAAAAGCCTTTTTCTTTTATTTTTTAGGGCTAACCAATTTAATGTTGGGTTGGGCACACCATACCTATTTAGTTCCTACACAGCCTTGGGTTAGGGCTTTGGCATATGTTATCAGCATGACAGAATGGATTGTTTTAATCAGTATTATTATTGATTGGAAACGATCATTATCCGAAAAAAAGAAAGCCGACAATAATATGGCTTACAAATTTTTAATAGCTACTGATTTTTGGGTTTTTATTAATCTGATTATTGCATTGCTAATTTCTATTCCATACATCAATCTTTTTACACACGGCACCCACATTACTGTGGCTCATTCAATGGGAACAACCATAGGAATAAATACAACCATTCTTTTGGCTTCTGTGTTTTTTATTGTTAGTCAACAAGCCAACAACATCCTAATAAAACACAAGAGTTTACTTCAATCAGCCTATTGGTTTTTTAATACTTGTCTTTTAATATTTTTTATTGCTTTATTAATGGGAGGCGTAGAAAAAAGCATTTGGCAGTACTTTACAGAAAACCCATCCACCTTTGGCGAAATGCAAAACGGAATAAAGTCTTACATGTTGGTGTTTTTAATTGCCGGTTTTGGTATTTTATTCAGTTTTATTTTATTGGTATTCCCCATCTTAAAAGGACTATTCACTTCTTTGAGGAAGTGACAATATTCTTATTTTTTTGATTTTTTTTCCCGCAAAACGTGATGAATATCATTTTAAGGTAAGTTCTATTTATTGAATTTTACGAGTCATCGGCATTATTAAATGCTAGAGAGTTAAAATTCACTACTATGCATATTATTAAACTTACCGTAAACCATCAAGAACATCAGGTTTTAGTTGAACCACACGAAACCTTAGCTCATGTTCTTCGAGAAAAAATAAACCTTACAGGAACAAAATTGGGTTGCGAACAAGCCAGCTGTGGTGCTTGTACTGTTTTTGTTGATGGAAAAGCCGTTCAAAGTTGTATTACTCCAGCTTTAAGGGTTAATGGAAGTATAATTACTACAATAGAAGGCATTGCCGACCAGAATAAATTGCACCAACTTCAAGAAAAATTTGTTGAAAAAGGAGCCATTCAATGTGGCTATTGTACTCCAGGTATGATAATGACTACACTCGATTTTTTGAAAGAAAACCCACAACCCACAACTGACGAAATTAAAGAAGCATTATCGGGGAACCTTTGCAGATGCACAGGATATAAAAAAATTATTGAAGCGGTTGAGTCGTATGTAAATGAAAATCAACTTTCCGAAAGTTCGGAACTTTCGGAAAGTTTAAAATTCAAAATGGTTGGTCAATCTCGTCCTTACATTGAAGCTGAAAAAAAAGTGCAGGGAACTGCCGATTATGCAGATGATATTAAAATAAAAAATGCCCTCTACTGCAAGTTTTTACGAAGTACGCATGCACATGCCAAAATTAACAACATCGATACCTCAAAAGCAAAAGAAATTAAAGGTGTTCGATTAGTTGTTACAGGAAAAGAGTTACCTGTAAAATTTGGTGTTTTACCCATCTCGCAAGACGAAACAGCTATGGCTGTTGAGAAAACGCGATACATTGGTGAAATTGTTGCTGCTGTTGTTGCCGACACCGAAGCTATTGCACAATATGCTTGCGAACAAATTAAAGTTGATTATACTCCATTAAAACCATTTTTTGATATGGAGGAATCGTGCGAAGATGTTGGTGAAAACGAAAAAATTCACGCTCACGTAAAGTTTAACAACAACATCCATAAAAAAGCAGAATTACGCTTCGGAAACCAGCAAGAAGGTTTAGCTCAAGCTGATTTTAAAATAAAAGAACATTTCGACTTTCAAGGTATTAACCATGGTTTTACCGAACCTCATGCTGCAACTGCCTGGTGGGACGAAAATGGACTAACTATTATTACTGCAACGCAAGTACCACATTATTTGCATCGCTTTTTAGCAAAAGTAATGGAAGTTCCTATAAATCGTGTTCGTGTTATTAAACCTTACGTTGGAGGTGGTTTTGGTGGAAAATCAGACCCTTTTCCTCATGAAATGATAATTTCTCATGCCTCTCGAGTTTTAGGGAAACCCGTTCGTGTTCGTTTTAACAGAGAAGAAGTTTTCCTTTCTAACCACGGGCGTCATCCAACAAAATTAAGTGTTGAAATGGGCATAAGTAAAGACGGTAAGTTTAAAGCACTCGATGCTGATATTATTATTGATGGTGGTGCTTACGGAAGTTTTGGAGTAGTTACTTCATACTATAACGGTGTGCTTTTACAAGCTCCTTACAAAATAGACAACTTCGGTTTTAGAACGCGTAGGGTTTATACCAACAAACCACAATGCGGTGCTATGCGTGGACATGGAGCTGTAAACTCCCGTTATGCAGTTGAAACTATTATTGACCGATTAGCCGAAAAGGTTAAAATGGATCCTTGTGAGTTACGTTTAAAGAATTTCTTAGACGAAAAAACTTTAACTGTTGGTCAATATCGAATTACCTCAAACGGAAGTGTAGAATCGCTGAAAAAAGTAATGGAACTTTCGGATTGGAAGAACAAATACAAAAAACTCCCTGAAGGGCACGGAATTGGTGTTGCCTGCGGATTTTTTATCAGCGGTAGTGCATTGCCTATACATTGGAACGAGTATCCGCAATCGGTAGTGCATTTAAAAGTAGATTTAGATGGTCGAGTTTTAGTAACTTCTGGAGCTAGTGATATTGGGCAAGGTAGCGACACCATGCTTGCCATTATTGTTGCCGAAGTTTTAGGCTTAAGTTTAGATAATATTTTTGTAGTGGCTGCTGATACTACTTTAACTCCAATTGATTTAGGAAGTTATTCGAGTAGAGTAACTTTTATGGCTGGAAATGCCGCAAAAATGGCTGCCGAAAACTTAAAAGAACAAATTTTAAATGCTGTTTCATCGCTACACAACATCGACAAAACTGAAATAAATTTTGAACACGAAAAAGTTTTTACCAACGATGGAAAATTGAATTTAACTTGGGTAGAAGCTATTGAAAATGCAACCAGAAAAGTAGGAGCTTTAAATAGCACTGGAGCTTACAATTCGCCAAAATTAGGTGGCGATTTTAAAGGTGCTGGAGCTGGTTTAAGTCCTTCGTATAGTTTTGGTGCTGTAATTACCGAAGTAAAAGTTGATTTAGAAACTGGACATGTAAAAGTATTAGACATTTGGGGAGCACATGATGCAGGAAAGGCATTAAATCCTCTCGCTGTAGAAGGGCAGTTAGAAGGCTCTTGGCACATGGGAATGGGACAAGCATTAAGCGAACAGATGAAATACTACAACGGATTATTGGTTAACAGTAACTTGGTTGATTATAAAATTCCAACCACCAAAGATACTCCACCAATTCATACCAACATTATTGAAACCATCGACCCAGAAGGTCCTTTTGGTGCAAAAGAATGTGGCGAAGGAGCAATACATCCGGTAATTCCGGCAATAGCGAATGCTATTTATGATGCAGTTGGAGTTCGTGTTACCTCGTTGCCTATTACTTCGGAAGAAGTGTTGAAGGAGATGAAATTAATGAAACAATTTGAAAATTTGAAAATGTAACAATTGAACAGCTTACTAACTCCATCCCTTTGGGAGGGGTAGGGTGGGTCTTTTAACTTTTAGAAAATGATTTTAGAAAAAAAATACATCCTCGCAACAACAGTTCAAGAAGCCATTGAACAAGCGATTGCCAATAAAGGAAATTTTAAATATTTAGCTGGCGGAACCGATGTAATGGTTAACAAATTTCAAGGAAACGAAACATCCGGTTGTTTAATTGATATTAACAAAATAGCTGAATTGAAAGGTATAGCCAAACAGGGCGATTTTTTACGAATTGGAGCATTAGAAATTTTAGAAGAACTGAAATTCAATTCAGAAATTAAAGCAGAGTTTCCAATGTTAATTGAAGCGGCTCTATCAGTAGGTTCTCCATTGATTCGAAAAACTGCTACCATTGGAGGAAATGTATTGTGCGAAAACCGTTGTCTGTTCTACAACCAAAGCGAATGGTGGAGAGAATCTATCGGTTATTGTTTAAAATGCGATGGCGATATTTGTATTGCAACGGGTGGTAAAAATGCTTGCTTTTCGGAATTAGTTTCTGATACTGCTCCTGCTTTAATTGCCATGGATGCCGAAATTGAATATATTGACGAAAAAGGAACGCACCGACAGAAATTGGAAGAAATCTATACTGGAGATGGTATAAAGCCAATAAATATTCCAGAAACAGCAATAGTTACTGCATTATTTCTTCCTTTAAACAGAGGGTTTAAAACAGCTTTTTTCAAACTTAGAGAACGAGAAAGCTTGGAGTTTACTTCGCTTACTTCTGCTGTAGCTTTGGATAAAAACGGAAAACTAAAAATTGCTCTTTCGGGCGTTGACCCTAAACCTGTGGTGATGGAAGGAAATGTAAATGATGATAAAGCAGCATTAATTAAAAATGCAATCAAAGGCTCTCGAGCAGTAGATAACGATATGTATTCTCGTAAATACAGACGCGACATGATTACTGTTTATTTGGAGAGAAGTTTTAAACAATTAACAAGGTAAATAATAAAAGACTTCTTTGTCTTTTATTATTTATATTCCTAAATTTGTAGTGAATTAAAAATAGCTAAAAATGGAACACAACCCTCTAACAGTAATGTACAATGAACACGATGTTATTGTAAAAGCAGAAAAAGTGATAGAAAATTTGGCAAACACTTGGGAACAAAATCCCGAACAATATGCCAAGAAAGTAACCAAGCTGGTTGAATTTTTTCGTGAGTATGCTGATGGCTATCATCACAGAAAAGAAGAAGATGTTTTATTCCCAGCAATAAAAGACCATCCCGATTTTGTATTACAAGAAATTATTGATGAATTTGAAACCCATCACGAAGATTTTAGAGCTTATGCTGCTGAAATTGTAGAGTCGGTTAATGAGGGTGATTTTGCTCGTTCTCACAAAATTTTAAAACAATACATTGGTGATTTGCTCGATCATATAGCAGCAGAAAATGACGAATTATTTGTTCTTGCCGAAAGTCTTATGGACGAACAACAACTTGAAACGCTCTATTTTAAATTTATGGATGTTGACATGGAATTGGGCGAAAACAGAAAAAAAGAGTTTGAACAATTAATAGATAGTTGGATTTAAGAGAAAGAGGCAGAAAAATAAAATGAGTGTGAAATTAGGTTGGTTTTTTTCCATTCTCACACACGCTCCTTTTCACTCCCCCACTCACTTTCACTCTCACAAAAAACAAATAAGCAATGAACACATTTTTACCAGTAGTAGAAGAACTTCCCAAAGGACACCCTGTAAAAGTATATTATCAGGAAGCAGAATTAATTCAAAATTTAATTAATGAACTAAGAGAAGTAGATATAGAAAAGGATTTTCAAAAATTCTACAATATTTTTAATGAATTAACTACTATTGAGAAACGTTTTGCTCGTAAAGAAAATCAATTATTTCCTTACTTAGAAAAACACGGTTGGGATGGACCAAGTCAAGGAATGTGGTCGTTTCATGATAATTTAAGGGAAATTATTCGATTAATAAATACACAAAACGAAGAAAAAGATGTTGAGAAAATAAAAATGAACCTGCCGTTTTTATTGGATGGAATTGAGCGTTTAATGGGAATTGAAGATATGCGTTTGTTTCCAAATGCCATGCAACTACTTACCAAAGAAGATTGGGAAGAATTTTATGAAGGCGATGAAGAAATTGGCTGGATGCTAAAAGAAAAACCTGTTCCCTACCCTGAACGTGAGGAAGAGGAAGAATATATTCACCCGAGCCAAGACACCAAAGAACGTAAACTATCCTTTTCGTTAGAAAATACGTTTCATTATGATGAAGGTTATATGACTCCTGAGCAAGTAAATTTATTGCTTCGCTTTTTACCTGTTGATATTACTTATGTAGATGAAAACGATAAAGTAATTTTTTACAACCGTGGCGATGATAGGGTTTTTCCTCGTAGCAAAGGAATTATTGGTAGAGAAGTTAAATTTTGCCATCCACCCAAAAGCGTTCATATGGTTTTACGCATTGTAGATGAATTTAGAGCTGGAACAAAAGATGTTGCTGAGTTTTGGATAAACTTTAAAGGAAGAATGATTCATATTCGCTATTTTGCCATAAGAGATAAAGATAAAAATTACCGAGGCGTAATAGAAATGTCGCAAGATGTTACCGAAATTCAAAAACTTGAAGGGCAACAACGATTGTTAGATTGGGATTGATAAAAATGATTGAACAACCATACAACAGTTACAGCACTTACATCAAAAATAAATTTGGCGAACGAGTCCAGAAAATTTCGTTAGATACTGGTTTTACCTGTCCAAACCGAGATGGAACAAAAGGAGTTGGCGGTTGTACCTATTGCAACAACAACACATTTAATCCTTATTATTGCAAGCCGAGCAAAAGCATAACCCAACAATTGGATGAGGGCATTGGTTTCTTTTCTAAGAAGTATCAAACTGGGCAATATTTAGCTTATTTTCAGGCTTATACCAATACGTATGCTGATATTGAGTTGGTAAAAGAATTGTATCTTGAAGCCATCAACCATCCAAAAATTATTGGGTTGGTTATTGGCACTCGCCCCGATTGCATCAATGCCGAATTGATTGATATTTTATCCGATTTGGCGACCAAACATTACATTGCTTTGGAGTTTGGCGTGGAAAGTACCATCAACCGAACACTTGATTTTATTAACCGTTGTCATACTTTTGAAGAAACGATTGCAGCTTACAAATTAGCTCAAAATAAAGGCTTGCATTTAGGAGCACATATTATTTTAGGATTACCTGGTGAAACCAAAGAAGAAATGCTGAACCATGCTGTTGAACTCTCCAAATTGCCCATCAACACCCTTAAGATACATCAACTCCAAGTGGTAAAACATACCATGATGGCTAAACAATATGAAATTGAACCGCAACTGTTTCATCTTTTTGAGTTGGATGATTATATTGAATTTATTTCTGAGTTTATTGCCTTACTTCGTCCCGATATTATTATTGAACGATTTATCAGTGAATCGCCACTCCATTTGCTTATTGCCCCAAAATGGAATGGCTTGAAAAACTTCGAAATTGTTACCAAAATTGAAAAACGAATGGCAGAGAAGAACCTTTGGCAAGGGAAACAATATAATTTAAGTTATAGGTAACTTAAGTAAAAAAGAATTAAAATAAAAATCCCATTTTAAATCCAAAATAAAATCTAGGTTTCACACCATCTTCTTTTTTTAAAACATAACTTCTAATATTACCGTTTGATGCACTATAATTTTCACGTGCTTCTTCTTTAATAAACATATCTATACCAACTCCAATATAATAATCTATAAAAAAATTACCAGAATAACTATGAGTTTGATTTCCAATAATTAGCTTCATTTCTTTGTGTATCTGAATTTCATCAAATTCTTTTTTAACAGAATAACCTAAATTATATCCTGTTGGACCAAATTGATCCTCGTCAATTATTAATTCTCTTGAAAAAGTTCTAGAAGCAAATTCTATGGCAAAATAATAATCTTCTAAAATAAGATCATCTAAATAGTACCTAAGCCCTGATTTAAAGGATACATTTTTATTAATTTTTTCTGTAACATTATTACCGGCATTAATTCTTTCATCATCTTCATTCGAAGAAAAAAATGCATTTGTATTATTTCCCATATAATCAACAAAAGTTAATCCTATAGCAAATTCAACTGAAAATCTATCACTAATAGCTCTTTCATAAAAAACAGGAATTTCTCCGTTTAAAATTAAAAGTGGATTAATTTTTAAAGCATTTTTCTTTCTTAAACTTTTTTTTCCACCAGACTTTATCACTTCATCAACGTCATCATGGTCAAATACAATAACACTAGTTTTAATGGTGTCTTGTGCAACAACATGCCCTATTAAAAGCATTAGTAACAGTAATATTTTTATCTTTTTCATATGTAGATATTATTGTTTTTAAAGCGGTCATATGTAATACACCACTTTATCTTCATCACTCTTTGTGTGCTTTTGCACATGGCTATTTCGTGCAGTAAAACTAAAAAAAAAGTAGGTTATTAAAATGTTTTTACTACATTTATTGCCTAATAAAATAGTGTTTAATTTATCTATCAAAAAATCAATTACTTATGAAAAATTTTCTATTAATTTTCTTTTTAATCGCCTCAGTTATTGTATCAGCTCAAAAAAATGTAACAGTAAAGTGGGGCCCCACTTATAAAACGCCACCAAAAAGCAGTTCTAGTAGTATTATTGGTGATGATGGGACACATTTTTACATTGTTAGAGGAGGTAAAGGATATAGAGGGGGTGTATTCTTAGAGAAGTACAATAAACAAATGAAGTTGGTGTATTCTAAAGAATTAGTAATTCCTAAAAAAGGAGATGAATTATTAACGTATGAAAGTATTATTTTACTTAATAACTCACCTGTTTTGTTAGCATCATTTAATGATAGAAAAAGTAATAAAAGTTATGCCTTTGCTTATCCAATTGATGAAAATGGAAAAGTAGGTAGCAAGTTTAAGTTACTAGATGAAAGAGAGACGGATGGAAAGAAATTCTTAAACATGGACTTCGTACTTTCTAAAGACAGTACCAAACTTTTATTTTATTACAGTCCTACTTACGATAAATATGCTGATGAAAAATTTTCTTACAAAGTATTTGATAACTCACTTAATATACTATGGGAAAAAGATGTGAAATTACCCTATAGAGATAAAAACTTTGGAATAAAAGATTATGTAGTTGATAATGAAGGGAATGTTTTTATGCTTTCTACTATATATCCAGATAAATCCAAAGGAGAAAAAGAAACGAAACACGAGCAAGCTAAAACTTATACCATATTAGCTTATAAATACAAGGAAGCAACATTTAAACAATACGAAATTAAACTAAAAAACAAATGGGTTTCTGATATTTACTATGATTTAAATGAAGAAAAAGGAGAGTTATATGTAGGAGGGTTTTATTCTGATGATAGATATACTTCTAGTACTAACGGAATATTTTATATGTCTATTAATATTAAAACAACTAATGTAACTCAATCTTCTACAAAAGCTTTTGACAAAGACTTTATGATTGATGAGCTTGGAGAAAGAAAAGCGGATAAAGGAAAAGGTATAACAAGCTATGTGTTTGATTATTTTTATGCTAAAAAAGATGGAGGAGCATATTTAATTGCAGAAAAATACTATGTAACTGTTCACACAACCACAAACCCCCAAACAGGAGCTACAACAACTCGTTATGTATATCATTATAATGACATTATAGTGGTAAACGTAAATCCAAAAGGAGAAATTGAATGGATAAGAAAAGTCCCAAAAAGATCTTCTGATGGTGCTGGAGGCTATTATCTTTCTTACGCTATTAACTTTAATACATCAACAAATAACTTAAATATCATTTTTAATGATAACCCAGCCAACATTGAAATTTTAAAAACTAACGAGAAAAAAATTAAAGCAGTTAATATTAAAAAATCTGTTGCTACAGTTGTAAACATTAATGAAGAAGGTTATTTAAAAAGAGTGCCTTTGTTTAAAAATAAGGAAAATGACAAAATTATATTGCAACCAAAAAAGTTTATGCAAATAGATGACAATACATTAATTATTTATGGTGTTAGAGGTAAAGAATATAAATTTGGAAATATTTCAATTAATTAACTCTTGGTATTATATTAATTACTACAAAAAGACTTCTATAGTTTTATAGAAGTCTTTTTGTTATCTCTTCAAATTTTCTTCATAAATTTTTACCCAATCTGCTACAGTCAATTTTTGAACCAATTCGCTTAATAGTTCAAAAGGGATATTTTCTGGTTTTTTAAACCTGATACAACTTTTTCCCATGTCTAATTTGGTTTTACAATGTTTAGGATAGTTGGTAGTAAACCAAGTTAATAATTTTTCATCAGCATAAAGTCCCATGTGGTAAAAACCAATATGATTTTTCTGCGAAGCTAATCCCATAAAAGGCAATGGTTGTTTAGGGTCGCAATGATATCCGCTAGGATAGATACTATGCGGCACAACATACCCCAACATACCATAACTTACTACTTCTTCAAAACCTTTTGGTAATGCTTTTTTTATGGTATTTCTAAGTTGCTGAATAACTTCTTTTCTGTCATCAGGAAGTGTTGCTATATATTCATCTGAAGTTGATACTTGTAATGGCATGGTTGGTTATTTTATTATTGAGTTGTTTTTAGATTTTAATTTTACCCCCCAACTCCATACCAACAACAATACTGAAAGTGCTGCCAACACTCTTCCTATCCAATCTCCAGAACGCACATAAAAAGTTTCTGCGGTATTTAAATTGATATTTCCTTTAATTACATCTTTTTTCCACCAACCAATTGGTTGTAGTACATCGCCACGCTGATTAATAAAACAAGAAACTCCTGTATTGGCACTTCTGGCAATACTTCTACGAGTTTCTATGGCTCTTAATCTACCATAAGCTAAATGCTGCTTATAACCAGGACTATCGTCCCACCAACCATCATTAGTAATAATAAAAGCTGCATGAGCTCCTTTTTGTACGTAACTGCCAAAATATTCTCCATAAATAGATTCATAACAAATTACAGGAGCGATATTTATATTGTCGTTTACCAAGTTAAAAGCTTCTTTTTCGGAGCCTAAGCTGCCTAACGTTCCGCCCAAATTAATGGCAAATTTTTCTAAGGGACTAAATAGTTTTGGGTAAGGTAATTTTTCTACACCCAGCACCAATTTAGATTTATGATAAATCTGCATTGGAGCATCATGTTTTAGTTGCAAAGCAGTATTAAAAGCATCGTACCAACCACCCGTTTGTCTATCGGGACGAGCCGTTGGTGTTGGCTTTTCTGATGAAGCTTCATACTCTATATAAGTAGATGCTCCAATAATTAAAGTAATGTGCGGATGGTTTTTTAACCAGTTTTGCAACATTAGGTAAGCATTGCTTTCTTCAGGTTTGCTTTCAACAAAACCTCTTGGTATAGCCGTTTCTGGAGCAACAACATATTTTGTGTTTTTAGTAATTTTTGATTGAGCCAATTTTAAAATATTAGCAATTTGCTCATCTTCGGTCATTCTGCCAAACTTATCTTTATAAGGATCTATGTTGGGCTGAATCACCACTACTTCAATAGGATTTTCGGTTTCTATATAGTTAAGATAAATGTTATAAGAATAAATCATAGGAGCAATTAGCAACACAAGTGCAATGATTACCATTTTTATGTTGCTCATAAAGCTTTCTTTTTTTACCACATAAGCTTGATAAAAATGATAAACAACAATATTCATCAACAAAACCCATAGTGAACCGCCCATCACACCAGTATGTTCATACCATTGTATCCATTCTGGGTTATTGGCAAAAATATTTCCCAAGGTATTCCAAGGGTGAGAAAATTCCCAATTGTAATGCACCCATTCAAAACCTATCCAAAACGCAATTAAAGCAATGTAACCTCTTTTATTTCCCAAGTGTTTTTTAGCGGAATGAAACCACATAAAAATAATGGTCATAAATAGGGAGTATAGGACTTCTGCCATTACCATTCCTGCTTCCGAAGAATACCAAATCCACCAGGTGGAGTAAGTATTAAAAATTAAAAAAGTAAGGTACGTGTATAAAAACAAATGCCATTTAGAGTATTTTTCGGGCTGAGATGCAATTATTTCCTCCAATAATAAAAGTGGAACAAAAGCAACAAAAATTAAAATGGATAAACTTCCTGTTTCGGGCCAAGCTACACCCATTAATAAACCACTTAATACAGCAAGTCCTAAAAGTTTAAATTTATACATCATCAACATAATTTTATGATGTAAAAATACATAACTATAAATTTAAAGAAGAATTTTATTTGGTATTCCATCCATTTTTAAAAGCTATTTCTTCAACTGCTTTTCTGGGTTTTTCTATAAATTCACCATCATAATAACCAATAGCAATAGCTGTAACAGGTTCAAAACCTTCGGGTATATTTAGGTTGTTGATGGCTTTTTCAGCAGAAAAACCGCCCATTTGGTGTAAATGTAGCCCCATTGCGGTAGCTTGAGCGGATAAATTACCTACTGCTAACCCTAAATCGTGTCGGTTATGGGCATTGGTTTTTTCATTTTTAGTAAAGTTCTTTTTAGAAACAGTAATTACTAAAGCGGCTGCATTTTTTGCCCACTCTTGGTTTCCTTCTACTAAGCAATCTAAGATGTTATTAAATGCATCATTATCTTCTTTAAGGGCATAAACAAAACGCCAAGGTTGCTCGTTAAAAGCAGATGCAGCTCTACCTGCAGCTACAAAAAGAGTGTGCATTTGTTCTTCACTTAACGCTTGTTTTGTAAATGTTGTTGGGCTAAACCTGTTAGCTATTTCGGGGATAATATTCATTTTTTTCTAGTTTATGAGTTAGTTTATAAGTTTAAGATTATCTAATTAACAATTAACTCAATTTATTCAATTCTAAATAAGTCTTGTAGCTTAAATTTTTCGCTACTTCAACGGTAAATAAATGGGTTTCTTCTTCAACTTCAAAAGTGATTGTTTTTTCATCTTCAGTAATAATAAAATCATGCTCTTTTAAGGCCAGATTGTTTACCTGAGCTTTTCCATTAATAAGGTAAAAAGTAGCTACTTTTCCTTCAGGAATAGCAATAATATGATTCCCTTTTGGAAGAGTAAGCTCACTAATTACCACTTCTTCAGCATCCATTTCTATTGGACCACCATTGCCTATATAATTTTTTATTTTAATACCGTTTTCTTCAAAATAATGCAAGTTTTCACTTTTATAATCGTTGTAAGATGCTTCTTTGTTGTAAGTTACATGAACATTTGGGTCGAACCAAATTTGAAACATTCTTCCACCAGGCATTATTTTTTCGGCATGCCTAATGCCATTTCCAGCGCGAATAATTTGAGCGTCTCCTTTTTTAAGGGATATCCATCTATCAAACTTATTATCATAATGTTGAATTTCTCCATCAATAACAAAGGACATTATCTCAAATAATTGATGAGGGTGTTCTCCAATTAAACCACCTTTATCCGACCAAGCATTTGCCCAATAAAATAAGTTAGAAAATGGTTTTTGGGTTCCACCATCCTGAGGAAAGCCAATTGGTTTGTTTTCGATAATTGCTCCGCCATCAAAGGAGCCTTTTGCTTGATGTTCTTTAGTTAGTATTTGCATAATATATATGTTTTAACATTTAATGTATATACATTTAGTTGATTAAATTTTTTAAAAATTAGCCTCTCATTTTATCTAGTAATTGATTAATTGTTATTGCTTCATTTTCAGAAAGATTCTCCGAGATGGTATTAAATGAATTCATTTCAACACTCACTTTTTCTAAAAGAGCAATACCTTTTTTAGTTATTTTTACATCCACTTGCCTTCTGTCTTTTTCGCAAATAACTCTTTCTATTAATTCTTTTTGCCTTAGTTTTTCTACTAATCTGCTAGTGTTAGACATTTTGTCTATCATTCGCTCCATTATATTGCTAACAGAAATGGCTTTTGGAGATTGTCCTTTTAAAATTCGTAATACATTATACTGCTGAGGACTAACTCCAAAAGGTTTAAGTATTTTAGTAGTGTTAGTAGTTAACCATTGATTGGTAAACAAAATATTAATGGCTAATTTTTGGAATTCAGAATGAAATTTATCTTGTTTTATTTCTTTTTCTATTTTCATCATTAAATGAATAAATTTTTTTAATTCGACACAAAAATATACAAAAACATTAAATGTACATACATGTATAATGGTAAAAGTTGTTAATTATACATTTAGTTATTAAAAAAGAGAACAGGTTAAATAAGTTTTAAAACAGAGCTATTTTATTTGAATTAGACTTTGATAAATTCCATCAATCACTTTTGCCATTCGTTTTATATCTAATGTTTCTATAGTGTCTGTTTGTTCGTGATAGTTGAAATTTCGATAAAAAGAGGTGTCAGTTATCATTAATGCACTAAAACCAAATTTCCAATAATTTAGATGATCGGAGAAATCTATTCCGGGAAGAAATTTAGGTCCTGTAAATTTTTTAGTAGTAATAGATTTTGATTTTTTATAACGCTTAACAAATTTTCGGGCAAACTTTCCTGAGCCAAATTTTCTTACTAAGGTAATGTAATTTCCTTTATTTCCATAAAAAAGCGACAATAATCCAACTGGATATGTTTGTGATTTTTTCTCATCACTAAAATAACCAATCATTTCAACCGAAAGCATTCCATAAATATCAATATTATTATCTTTTAAGTATTTTGCATGAATATAACTCCCCATGTATTCGGTTTTAAAGTGAGGAGGTTCTTCGAGTGTGTAAGCAACCAAATCAATGCGGTAGTTTAATGGTTTGTTTTTTAGCATTCTTGCTAGTTCAAGCAAACCTACCACTCCACTTGCATTGTCATCAGCTCCTTCTTGGTTCCCGCAAACATCATAATGAGCTCCAATAATTACTCTTTTTTTGTGTTCTGTTCCAAAAGAAGCAATTACATTTTTGTACGTTTTTCCATTTACATCAAATTCTTGAAAAGTAACACTATCTGTATAGGTTTGAAATGTAGCTTTAATGTAATCGGCTATTTCATTTAGCTGATTAATATTTTTATGATTCCGGAATTTTTCCGTTTTGGTAATATTTACAAGATGTTGTTTAATTAACAAAGTATCGGCATTACCAGCATTTAGTAATAAAGAGCCAAGTAATAAAAACAGTATAACAAAATGTTTTTGTACAATCATGAGATAAATTTAAACTTTTTTATTGCACTAGCAAATTGCAACCGCGTATATCGCTATTGTCAAATCTGCCAAGTACTTCAAATTGACCTTGGTCGTTTATCTTACCTAAATCTTGTGTAGCAATAAAACAGCACGAATCTATATTGGCTAAATCAATAATATTTATTGCTCCGGTTTTATTGTTGGCTAAGCTTTGAAAAGGATCATTAATATCTTTAATAATTATTTTCATCCAAGGTGGAGTAGAATAAAGTCCGTCATTTTTGGCGTAAGCTTGCGAAAGTAGTTCTGTCATACCATATTCTGAATGTACCTGTTTAACTCCCGAAGCTTTTTTAATAAGCTGGTGTAGCTCTTCTCTAGTAAGTTCTTTACGCTTTCCTTTCATACCACCTGTTTCCATTATAGTGGTGTGTTTAAGTTGAAATTGGTGTTTTTCAAATAAGTCGAGCAAAGCGAAAGAAACACCAATAAGTAAGGTTTTTTGTTGGGTTTCTTCTAATGCAATAAGTTGTTCGGCAAGTTCATTAATATTATGGAGATAAAAACCACTTTTAGGATGCTTACTTTTTTCAATCAGTTTTTCTGTCATGTAAATTAAAGAAGAACCATCTCGCTCCAAGTAGGAGGGAAGTAGGGCTAAAATGCAATAATTTTCTGGTTTGCCATAAAACCATTCAAAACAAGTTGTAAACGATTTTTCGTAAAGTGTAATATCTTTAACAAAATGCCGACTAGTTGAATTTCCTGTTGTTCCGCTACTGGTAAAAATTATTTCTTCTTTAAAATGCTTGGTTTTTATTTTGTGACTTTTAAAAAAAGAAACTGGTAAAAAAGGAATTTTATCCAATTTATCCACGTCTTTTGGGTTGATTTTTAGTAAATTACAAAAAATATGATAAATTGGATTATTGAGATATTGATAATGAAAAGCGTTTAATGCTTCATCAACAAAATTCAATTCTGAGGAGCTAAAAATATGTTGATGATTTTCCAATAGAAATTATTTGTAATTTTATGACATGAAACGAGCTATAATAAAGCATTTTATTATTTAGCAATATTATTAATTGCGAGTTACATAAGACCGATTTATCAAAATAAAAACTCCCTTATGAACCGAGTTGTAAAATTAAGTATAATAATGTCAATTTTTTTTGCGGTAGCTTGCGAAAAAGATGACCCTACACCTGTGTCGCCCGTAATTACTTTTTTGGATGGAGGGTTAGCTACAGATGGTTCTTTTGCGTTGGTTAGGTTTGAGTTTTATGATGGAGATGGAGATTTAGGCTTAAAGCAAGATGAAAGTGAAGGCGATCAACAATTTAATTTGTTTGTTGATTATTACGAAAAACAAAACGGTGTTTGGATATTAAAATCGCCAATTATTACATTTAATGTAGCTGAAAGCAAATTTGATACAACAGAATTACATTTAAGAATCCCTTTTATAGAAAATGAAGCCAAACGCCCATTAGAAGGAGAAACAGAAGTAAAATTACTATTCGATTTTAATGTAGATACCTTTCGCTACGAAATGTATATTGTGGATAGGGCTTTGCACAAAAGCAATAGAATTACTACTACCGATTTTGTGGTGAACTAAGTTAGTTATTGGTTAAAAGTTATTTGTGTTTATTATCTCGAAGAAATGAAAGATCTATTTGATAGAACACCGATAACACGGATTTAACTGCTATTCATGGAAAAATTATTGGGAATCTGTTTAATTTGAAGAAAGTGTTGTGCTTGTGTTAGGTAATGTATTAGTAAAAGATACTCTTGTCTTTCTTTTGTCTTGATACAAAAGAAGCAAAAAATCAAGACTCCTGATTAATTTATGGTTTTCTAAGCGGTTAAATTTGCCACACAACCCAAGCCCTGTAACTGTTCTTCTTTTTATTGCCAAGCAAAAGGAACTATTGCCTGTTCTTTGTTGATTTTTTGCAGTTAAAGGATTGCTTACACCTAGCCCTCACTAAATTGTAACCACAAGAAAACTGGCTAACTTAATCAAAGGTCGGTCTTTATATATTTTGAAAGCCTAGAACCTTTAAACTTTTAACCTTATAAACTACTAAACTATCTATTGCCGTCATTCCCGAAATTTATGCAGTGCAACATAAATTATCGGGAACCTGTTCTAGGTTTATATATTTGGAGAAAAATATGTAAGCAAAAACTTCATCTATATTAATTATCACCAATCATATAAAACCGACATTGCGGAGATTAATTGCTATAATCTAAGCATATTTTGCGGAGAAAGTTTTGTTTGCGGAGAATAAGGCGTATATTTGTCGCATAATTTGCGGAGAATGAAAATTTATATACACGAAAAAGAAAACTGGACAGACTTCACTTGGGACAATAAAAAAGTGATGATAAAATTAGGTGAAGCTAGAAATCAACAAGGAAGACTGTTAGGTAAAATGGAATCGCTTGGTTTTGATTTACAAAATGAAGCAGTATTAAACACGCTGACTTTAGATGTTATTAAATCATCGGAAATTGAAGGCGAATTTTTGGAGATAGAACAAGTACGTTCTTCAATTGCTCGGAGACTAGGAATTGATATTGCAGGAGCTGTAGAATCGGAACGTCACGTTGAAGGGATAGTTGAAATGATGCTTGACGCTACTCAAAGATATGATGTGCCTTTGACCAGAGACAGATTGTTTGGTTGGCATGCTGCACTTTTCCCATCTGGATGGAGTAATCTTTATAAAATAACAGTTGCAGACTGGAGAAAAGATACAACAGGACCTATGCAAGTTGTATCGGGACCAATAGGAAAAGAAAGGGTTCACTATCAAGCACCAAGTTCAGAGAGGATAGAATCAGAAATGAAAAGATTCTTAGATTGGTTTGAAAACGAGCATGAAATAGATTTAGTTCTTAAAGCAGCTATTGCTCATTTATGGTTCGTGACAATCCATCCTTTTGACGATGGAAACGGACGGATTACTAGAGCAATTACGGATATGACATTGGCACGTTCTGATAAAAGTATTAGGCGGTTTTACAGTTTGTCTGCACAAATTAGAATTGAAAGAAAGCAATATTATCAAAAACTTGAAAAAACACAAAAAGGAAATTCAGATATAACAGAATGGATTTTATGGTTATTGCAATGTTTAATTAATGCTATTAACTCTACAGATAAGACGTTATCGAAAATACTTCATAAAGCAGAATTTTGGAAAAACCATTCTACCACAATTCTCAACGATAGGCAACAAAAAATCATAAACAGCCTATTTGATGGATTTGATGGAAAGTTGACGACATCGAAATGGGCAAAAATTAATAAATGCTCACAGGATACTGCTCTTCGAGATATTCAGGATTTAATAAAGAAGGATATATTACAAAAAGAAGCAAGCGGAGGAAGAAGCACAAATTATGAATTGAAAAAATGAAAGAAAAAAAGATAATCTTAATAGTAGTTACTATTATCATTACCGTAGTCTATGTGTTTTGGAAAAATGTTTCAGTTGACCCAAATAAGACTAAAATTAATGATGATGTTTTTTTAGTTAAAGAAAATGGAACTTACAATATTTATTGTAAACAAAATACATATGGATTGAAGCGTAGTTATGACGTACAAGAGAAAATTGCTTCTAATGTAGATTCTATAATTATTTCTTATAAATATGGAACACTTTTTCATGGATTTAACAATTCCAATAACAATTATGAATGGTTTTATATCGATGTTTCTTCTGTAAAAAATGTACATGAAGGTTTTATTTCAGTAGTTGATGCAACATCTTCGACTATAGGAGAAGTTTACCTAGATTCAATAATGACGGCTGATGAAACTTGGAATAAATATAACTAGATCCAACAACTCCTACTTGCCTTAGGTACTGTCATCTTGAATAAAATTTTTCATTTCGCTAAAAGTGAAATAGAAAAATGACGTGAAAGATCTATTTTATAGAACAACGATAACACGGATTTAACTGATATTCATGGAAAACTCCCGAGTTATATTATCCACGAAATGCATAAATTATCATCAATTTAAAACATCAAAGGCGTTTTTCCTAATTTCTAAACTCTAATAAACTGCGTCTTTGTGTCTTTGCGAGAGTTTTTTTGTAATGCAATAAACACCTAACCCCTTTCAATACTTCTCCAATCGTTCTTTAATTTCGGCAATACGTTTTTCTTTGTTGGCTCTACGTAAGCTTTTAGCCGAATCGGTAAAGTATCGGTGAGCTTCTAAAAATTTTATTTGCAGCTCGTCCCATTCCCTGTCAGATTTAACAATTTCTCTTTCCATTAATTCCAACTTAAGTTTGTCGGCAGTTTCGTGGAACAAATCTCCTCCTAAATAATCTAAATCGGCATCGCAAATAATTTGCTCTAAATGGTTGGTAGGTTGGTGAGGTATTTTGGTAACAGAAATCAGTTTTTTTATGGTTTCTATTTGTTCAAAAGAATAACCAAACTTAGGTAATACTTCTACTGCTAAAGCGGCACCTATATCTTCATTCTTTGCATATTGTTTTATAAATCCAGCATCGTGATACAAGGCAGCGGTTTTCAGTAAAAAGATATCATCACCTTCAACGCCTTCCATAAGTGCTAAACGTTCTACAGCAGCACAAACATCTTTAGTATGATTAATATCGTGATAGTGTAAATTCTCGGGCAATTCTTTTTGCAATCTTTTTAAGATGTATTTTTCAGCTTTACGGTAGTTTATGCTACTGTAAATATGCAAATCCACATATTTCTGGAACAACTCATTTGGTATTATTCCTTCGCCATTAACAGAAAGCTCTGCTCTAATTCCATTAACAAAATACATGTCAATTAAGCCTTTGTTTTTGGCTTTAATTTTTCCACGGTATTCGCAATTAAAGAATTCCTTAATGTACTCATAAGTAGTTCCCGAAATGTTTACTTTGCCTACTTCTCCTGCTTCTTCCATTCGGCTACCAATATTCACGCTATCGCCCCAAATATCGTAAGCAAAACGTTTGCTACCAATAACACCGGCAGTAATTTCTCCGGTATGAACGCCAATTCGTAATCCCCACGGATGTTTGCCTTGCTCCACTCTTTCGGGGTTATGTTTGGCAACAAACCGCTGAATTTCTAATCCTGCTAAAACAGTATCTATTGGATTGCTTTTGTTTCTTAGCGGAATACCACCAGCACACATGTAGGCATCTCCAATGGTTTTAATTTTTTCTACGTGGTATTTTTCAATAATGGCATCAAAATTTACAAAGTAATAATCTAGTTCAGAAACCAAATCTTGTGGTGAAATTTTCTCTGCTATTTTGGTAAAACTTTGGAAATCGGTAAACATAATTGAAGCTAAGCGGTACTGTCTGGCAGTTGCTTTTCCTTTGTTTTTCAGTTCAATAGCTATTTCTTCGGGAAGGATGTTGTACAACAGTTCATCGGCTTTTTCCTTCTCTTTTTCTAGTAGTTCTTTTTGAATTTCAATTTCTTCTTTTTGCTTTATTACTTCATGGGTTCTTTCTCTAACTTGTAATTCAAGCAATAATTTTTGTGTTTTAATTCGGTTAATTCTGGTAATGTAATAAGCGTAAACTAATAACAAAACCAATAATATTACTATGGTTCTGAACCACCAAGTTGCCCAAAGTGGAGGTTCTACAATTACTTTAATTTGAGCAATTTCATCGCTCCAAACGCCATCACTATTGGCTACTTTTATTTTAAATAAATATTCTCCCGGATTAAGATTGGTATAGTTGGCCCTTCTGTTGTTATCCACATAAACCCAGTCTTCATTAAAGTTTTCGAGCATATAGGCATGCTTATTTTTTAATGGAAAAGAGTAGTGGAGAGCGGCAAATTCAAATGAGATTACATTTTGTTTGTGTTTTAAAACGATAACATCTAGCTCAGAAATGTGTTTGTTAAGAATGGAATTTTTACCGATACTAACGGGTTTGTTAAACAAATAAAAGTTGGTAATAAGCGGAATAGCTTTAGTTCTGTTAATTTTCACATCTTCCGGAAAGAAGGAGTTAAACCCATTTATACCACCAAAATAAATTTCGCCATAATGGTTTTGGAAAAATGCTCCAGTGTTAAACTCATTGCTTTGTAAGCCATCACTTTCTTCAAAATTTCTAAAAAAATTGGTGTGTGGATTAAAAAATGAAATTCCTTTGTTGGTACTTATCCAAAGGTTATTGTTTTTATCGCCTAAAATTCCGTAAATCACATTGTTAGATAATCCTTCTTTCTCGGTAAAATGAGTAAAAGTTTCTGTTTTTGGGTCAAACCTATTGAGTCCACCACCAAAAGTACCTATCCATAAATAACCTTTTTTGTCTTCATAAATAGAAAGTACAGAATTGTTATTGAGGCTATTAATTTTATTATCGGCTCTTTGGTATGTTTTAAACAAAAACCCATTTTTAACTTCTTTTATATTGCAAAATCCACCACCATCAGTTCCTACCCACATAGAACCATTTTTTGTTTGTAGAATAACCCTTACCACATTATTTGGCAAATCGTTTTTTACATTTTCTGAGGAGGTAATCGTTTGACAAGAAGTTCTATCTTCAGAAACAATTACAATTCCTTCTTTAGTTCCTGCCCAAAGTCTGTTCTTATTATCTTCGGTAATGGTATAAGTTCTGGCATTATGGAAGTTTTTAATTTTTAATTGAGCAATTTTATTGTTTTTAAAAGTAAAAATTCCGCCATCTGTTCCTAAATAAATAATTCCCTTTTTATCTTGATAGATACTATAAATACCAATGTTTTTGAGGTTATTTTCGTGCGAAAAATCAGGTTTTAGATGGGAAACTTTTCCGTTAATGTTATCAAAAAAAGTAAGTCCTTTGTCAGTTCCAACATATAGGTTTTCATCTCTATCCTGAAAAATAGACCAAACCATATTGCTACTAATTGTATTGGGCAGATTGGGCCAATGCTGGTAATGTTTAAAAAATTGTTTTTGTTTGTCAAATTTATTTATTCCGGCTTGTGTGCCTATCCAAATAATTCCCGATCGATCTTCTAAAATAGTATTTATTTTATTGGAGCTTAGGCTTGTAGAAATGGTTGCACTATAAACATAATGGTCAACATTTTTTAGCGATTTTAGTTTATACAATCCGTCAGTTTCTGTACCTATCCAAAGAATACCAGCCTTATCTTCATAAAGTATTTTAATGATTTTGTTTCCTATTAGTTGGTCGAGTTCTTTGGGAATAGACAGGCTGTTATTTTGGTGGTTATAAAAATTGATGCCGTTATTCGTAGCTATGGTTACAAACCCATGAATGTCTTTATGGATATCCCATACGATGTTGCTTTTTAACCTAGAATTTTCTGAGGTGTATTGGGTAAAATCTTTGGTGTGGATGTTATAAAGTAATAAGCCATTGTTTTCTGTGGCAATCATTAGTACTTCTGGAGTTACAAAAACTAATTTTCTAATATTAAGCTTTCTAATATTGGTACTAAAAGGAATTTCAATTTTTGAGATATGAAAATTTAGTGAATCTTTTTTTGATTTTGAAAGCTTGTATAACGATTGGTCTGTTCCTATCCAAAGGCTGTTATCATCTTCATTTTCTGTTATTGTCCAAACATTATGTTTTTTGGCATTTTTAGCTTTGTTTTCAGTAAGGTAATGCGTAAATGTTTGGTAGTCTCTGTTAAATAAATTCAGTCCATTTTCTGTACCTATCCAAAGGTTACTATCGCTATCTTCATAAATAACATGAGCATAACTGTTAGAAATAGAGGTGCTATCTAACAAATCGTGAGAAAAAACGGTAAACTCATAACCATTGTATTGATTAAGTCCGTCTTGAGTTCCCATCCAAATTAACCCTTTGTAATCTTGAATAATACAGGTAACATCGCTCTGAGAAAGTCCGTCTTTGTAGTTAATTCTATCGAACTTTATATTGCTTTGTTGTGCTAAAACAACAAGCGATAAACAGATAAAAAGTAAAAGACTTCCAGCTTTTTTAAACATAGGGTAAAGTTAGTTTAATATCTGAATTTGTAAAAAAAGTTGGTATTTAATTTTATTACCGAAATGCTTACTAAAAATATTGATTATTTAACCTTAATAACTTTAAATTCAGTTCTTCTATTTTTAGATCTTCCCTCAGGGGGGTAATTAGTCGAACCTTAAAAATTCCATTTTAGGCTAAAGGTTTTAAAAAATAGAT
>JAVVER010000003.1:0-70209 GCA_032251145.1 Vicingaceae bacterium
TTTTTTGTCCATTTTTTACACTTTTTAGTGTAAACCTATTTCAGGACAAGACAGGGAATTGGCTTTGTGCGCTGGAAAAGTCCCCCTTCGGGGGATTAGGGGGCTTTGGCTTTGGGACTAATACCCCTTCCCTCTATAGCTTTCACTTTCATTGTCGTTATACATCGACAAGTAATTTTGGTATCTGAAAGCAGCCATTTCGTTATTTTCTACTGCTTTTTTTACAGCACATTTGGGTTCGTTAATATGCTGACAATTATTAAACTGACAATCGGGCAACAAATCCCTCATTTCAATAAAATAATGTGAAAGTTCTGTTTTGTCAAAGTCTATTAAACCAAAAGCCTTAATGCCTGGAGTATCTACCACAAAACCGCCAAAAGAAAGTTCGTGCATTTCGGCATAAGTAGTGGTATGTTTTCCTAACTGATGAGCATCAGAAATAATGGAGGTTTTGAGCTGTAAAGAAGGTTCTATAAGATTGAGCAAAGAAGATTTTCCTACTCCCGAATGTCCAGAAACCAATGAAGTTTTATTTTTTAATTTAGTTAGCAGTTGGTCAATGTTTTTATTGGCAGTGACAGAAATTGCCAAGCATTCGTAACCAATTTTAGTATAGGTTTCCATTAAAAAATGGAGTTTTCCCATATCTTTTTCGGTATAAATATCCGTTTTATTAAAAATAATAGTGGTAGGAATGTGGTAAGCTTCGGCAGTAATTAAAAACCGATCAATAAAACCTGTAGAAGTTTCGGGCTGAGCAACAGTAGCTATTAAAATAGCTTGATCAACATTGGCAGCAATAATATGAGCTTGTTTAGAAAGGTTAACCGATTTTCTAATAATGTAATTGGTTCGGGGTTTAATTTCAGAAATAACAGGGTCTGTCGCAGTGTCGCTAACAATAACTTTGTCGCCAACCGCTACCGGATTAGTAGTTTTAATATCCATCATTCTAAAGCTGCCTTTAATTCTCGCAGCTAAGGTCTCGCCATTATTCATGCGGACATGATACAAGTTACCAGTAGATTTTATTACGATTCCTTCTTCCAAAATTATTTAGTGTCTGTAAAGTTGAGAGGCTGAATCATAAAGTTCGAGTACGAGGCTTTCGAAATCTTAAAAATCAGGAGTTTACTAAGGTAAATGACTGGTTTTTAAGATAAGATTAACGAAGTAATCGGACTTTATGGACAGACTCTATTTAGAATGTTAAAAAAACCAAAAGTAAGAAAATCGTAAATGTTCTAAAGCAAAATTCATTACTTTCGTGCTTTAAATGCTGTAAAAACAAAAAATTTTAATTTTTTACTTTTACGAGCATCCTCGAAAAATTAGTTTTTCACAGAAAAACATTTTTCGGGACTTATAAAATTATAAACTCATAACCTTTAAACTTATAAACTAGCATGTCAGTTATAGTTAATAACGTAACCAAAATTTATGGAAAGCAAAAAGCATTAGATGATGTTTCTTTTGTTGTAGAGCCTGGTCATATTGTTGGTTTTTTAGGGCCAAATGGAGCTGGGAAATCAACCATGATGAAAATTATTACTTGTTTTATTCCTCAAACATCAGGCAGTGTTTCTGTATGTGGTTATGATGTAATTGAGCATCCTATTGATGTGAAAAAGCAAGTAGGTTATTTGCCAGAGCACAATCCACTTTATTTAGATATGTATGTAAAAGAATACTTGCATTTTGTAGGTGGCGTGCATCATGTTCCTAATCTTAATGCAAGAGTAAAAGAAATGGTTGAAATGGTGGGATTGGAAATAGAGCAAAACAAAAAAATTGGAGCCTTATCTAAGGGGTACAGACAAAGAGTAGGATTGGCCCAAGCCATGATTCACGACCCAAAAGTGTTGATTTTAGATGAGCCAACAACAGGATTAGATCCTAACCAATTAGAAGAAATAAGAAGCTTGATAAAAACTATTGGAAAAGAAAAAACCATTATGCTTTCTACGCATATTATGCAGGAGGTAGAGGCTATTTGCGATAAAACCATTATCATTAACCAAGGAAAAATTGTGGCTAACGAAACCACAGCAGGACTAAAGTTAAATAAAGAGAACAAAATTGTGTTAACTGTTGAGTTTGATAAAACAACTAGTGAAGAATTATTATTAAAAATTAATGGGGTTTTAAAAGTAAAGAAAAACCCTATGAATAATTTGTGGCTATTTGAAATAGCTAACGATAGTGTAAGAAATGCCATCTTTCAATTTGCTGTGGAACACGAAATGGTGGTGCTAACACTGCAAAAAGAAAATGAAAGTTTAGAAAGTATTTTTAAGAAATTGACTTCAAACAAAAAATAAACTAAAAAATAGTTTAGTTTGTAAAAAAAATCTACTTTTGACCTCGTTATTGTGGAATGATTTGGCTGCTTGCAACCACATGAAAAAATGCTAAAAAGTGTACTTTTCACATTGCTACCAGCCTACATTTCTTTTTTTATTAACTTGTTAAAATAAAATTAAATGTCTTATTTATTTACATCCGAATCTGTATCAGAAGGGCATCCGGACAAAGTAGCCGATCAAATTTCTGATGCTTTAATTGATCATTTTTTAGCTTTTGATTCTGAATCTAAAGTAGCTTGCGAAACCTTAGTAACAACAGGTCAGGTGGTGTTGGCAGGAGAAGTTAAGTCTAAGACTTATTTAGATGTACAAAAAATTGCTCGTGAAACCATTAATAAAATTGGGTACACAAAAAGCGAGTATATGTTTGATGGTAATTCATGTGGCATTTTTTCAGCTATACATGAGCAATCTCCAGATATTAATCAAGGTGTAGAAAGAAAGAAAAAAGAAGAGCAAGGTGCCGGAGATCAAGGAATGATGTTTGGCTACGCAACTAAAGAAACAGATAACTATATGCCGTTAGCATTAGAAATCTCTCATTTGTTGTTGAAAGAATTAGCTGCTCTTAGAAGAGAAGGCAAAAAAATGAAATACCTTCGTCCAGATTCTAAATCTCAGGTAACTATTGAGTATGATGACAACAATCAACCAGTAAGGATTGATGCCATTGTTGTTTCTACTCAGCATGATGATTTTGATACAGAAGCTAAAATGTTAAAGCAAATTAAAGATGATGTAATTAACATTTTAATTCCAAGAGTTAAAAAATTGCTTCCAAAACATATTCAAAAATTATTTAACGATAAAATTAAATATCATGTAAACCCAACAGGAATATTTGTTATTGGTGGACCTCATGGAGATACTGGCTTAACAGGTAGAAAAATTATTGTTGATACGTATGGCGGTAAAGGAGCTCACGGTGGTGGAGCATTTTCAGGAAAAGACCCTAGTAAGGTAGATCGTTCTGCAGCTTATGCTACCAGACATATTGCTAAAAATATGGTGGCAGCAGGTTTGTGCGATGAAGCGTTGGTACAAGTAGCTTATGCTATTGGAGTTGCTCAACCAGTAGGATTGTTTGTTTCTACTTACGGAACTTCAAAAGTGGATATGAAAGATGGAGATATCGCTAAAAAATTAATGAAGTTATTCGATTTGAGACCTTATGCAATTGAAACCAGGTTTAAATTAAGAACACCTATTTATTCTGAAACAGCAGCTTACGGACATATGGGAAGAACTCCTCAGGAAATCACCAAAGAGTTTATAAACGGCTCTGGCGAGAAGAAAAAAATTAAAGTAAAATTGTTCCCTTGGGAAGAATTAGATTACGTAAGTAAAATAAAAAAAGAGTTTAAAATAAAATAAATAATTCACTTATAACGTTAATTCGATTGTCAGAACAAAAACTAAAATAAACTTAACTCAATTAATTTGATGTTTAAATATTTTTTTTTGTAATTTGGCAGCTGATTTTAAAAAAATAATTAATTAAAGTAAGCAATAAACAAATCAAAACTATGAAACAATTATTTGCATTATTAACATTAACAGCAGTATTAAATTTTGGTACTATTAATGTAACTTACGCTCAAGATGCCAATGCAACAGAGCAAACAGCGGAAGATTCAGCAACTCAAGCGAAAGCTGAAGCAGATGCTAAAGCAAAAGCAGAGGCTGATGCCAAAGCAAAAGCAGAAAAAGAAGCTCAAGCAGCAGACGCAGCAACAGAAGATGTTGTTGAAGAAGACTTGTCTTTTACTCAAATCATCAAACAAAAATTTATTGAAGGTGGTCCCGGATTTATGGGAATCGTTTTAGTATGTCTAATTTTAGGTTTGGCAATTGTTATTGAAAGAATTGTTTACTTAAACATGGCAACAACTAACACTGACAAATTATTAAAAAACATCGAAGATTCATTAAATGCAGGTGGTGTTGAAGCAGCTAAAGAAGTTTGCAGAAATACAAAAGGACCTGTTGCTAGTATTTTCTACCAAGGGTTAGATAGAAGTCACGAAGGAATTGACATGGTTGAAAAATCAGTTGTTTCTTATGGTGGAGTTCAAATGGGCTTGTTAGAAAAAGGAATCTCTTGGATATCATTATTTATTGCCTTGGCTCCAATGCTTGGTTTCATGGGAACTGTAATTGGTATGATTGGAGCATTTGATGCGATTGCCGCTGCGGGTGATATTTCTCCTGCTGTTGTTGCTGATGGTATTAAAGTAGCCCTTTTAACAACTGTATTTGGTTTGATAGTAGCAATTATCCTACAAATATTTTATAATTACATCGTTGCAAAAGTGGACAACTTAGTAAACGATATGGAAAATGCTTCTATTTCATTAATAGATTTATTAGTGAAGCACCAATTATCTAAAAAATAATAATAAAAACATAAACAGATGAATAACAAATTATTCAGTATCATATTATATGTATTGTTAGGACTTTCAGCAGTTTTAAGTATTCTTTTCTTTGCGGATATCGTATCTGAAGGAATGCTGATTAACTGGTGCTATATATTATTAGGAATAGCTACGCTTGCTGCAATAGTTTTTCCTATTATAGAAATGGCTCAAAACCCTAAAAATGCAAAAAATGCTTTGATAGGTATTGTTGGATTAGTAGTTGTTTTTGCAATTGGTTATTTTACTGCAAGCAACGAAGAAGTTTTTGATGCAAGTGCTAAATTGTTAGCAGATGCTTCAACATCACAATGGTCGGAAGCAGGCTTAAATGCATTTTATATCTTAGGTGTAGGTGCAATTGGAGTAATAATTTTTTCAGAAGTATCTAAAATATTCAAATAAAAATGGCAAAAAGAGAAATATCAGAAATTAATGCCGGATCCATGGCGGATATCGCTTTCTTGTTATTGATATTCTTTTTGGTAACTACCACTATGGATACGGATACAGGATTGATTAGAAAGTTACCGCCACCACCGGAAGATTTACCTGAACCACCACCACCAATTAAGCAAAGAAATATTTTTGAAATATTGGTAAATGCAAACGACCAACTATTGGTTGAAGGTGAGTACATGCAAATAACGGAATTAAGAGAAAAAGCAAAAGAGTTTATTAAATCTGATGTTGGAAATCCTAATATGCCTGAATTTAAAGAAGAACAAATTGATGGGTTAGGATTGTATCCTGTTTCTAAGCAAATTATTTCATTGCAAAACGATAATGGAACATCTTACGATATGTACATTAAAGTGCAAAATGAATTAGTAGGAGCTTATAATGAATTAAGAAATGAATTCGCTCAGCAAAAATTCGGAAAAACTTATCAGGAGCTTGTTCAACAAGCAGGTGCTTCTGAATCAGCAGAACAACAATTAGATGCTGTTAAAAAAGTATATCCACAAAGAATTTCTGAGGCAGAACCTAAAAAAGTAGGAGGAACGAACTAATGTCAAAATTTAGAAAAAAAGGAAGTAAAGGACAACCTGCTATTTCTACTGCAGCTCTTCCTGATATTGTTTTTATGTTGCTTTTCTTCTTTATGGTAACTACAACCATGAGAGAAACTACCTTGAAAGTGGAAAATAAAATTCCATTTGCAACAGAAATAGAAAAGTTAGAAAGAAAATCATTAGTAAGTTATATTTATATTGGTAAACCAATTAAAGAACTTCAACCAGTTTTTGGTACAGCTCCAAGAATTCAGTTAAATGATGCTTTTAAAACTAAAGAAGATATTTTTCAGTTTGTAGAAATGGAGAGAGATGAGAGAGATGAAGCTGAAAGGAACTTAATTACTTGGTCTTTAAAAGTGGATCAAAAAACGGAGATGGGTATTGTTACAGAAGTAAAGCAAGAACTTAGACAAGCTAATGCGTTAAAGATTAATTATTCAACTAAGAAAACAGATAAAATTCTGAACTAGAAGTATTTTTAAATAACATAAAAAGCTCAGTAAGCAATTAGCCTACTGAGCTTTTTTTATGGATACAGTTTAACGTTTATTGTTTAAAAAGTTTAACTCACCCCCAAGTTATCTTACGATAACTTTCCCCCCTCTCTTTAAAGAGAGGGGGTTAGGGGGAGAGTAAAAAAAATACTTTTTATTCTTGTTTTTATGTAAGGGGTCAACTGTAAGCAGGAGTAATTTATAAACTATGTTTTTTTAATGTTCGGCTAAAGTTGAACTCAGGTTTTAAACAACTTCATTTAGAATAATGTATTTTTGTTGATTATGCAAAACTTTTATCTATATCAACAAGTAGATACTTCTCAGTTAAAAAAACAAGAGAAGAAAGACAGCGTTGTGTTTCATCAAATCGATACTTTTCCTATTGACTTAATGGAAGAAATTGATGAAGTATCTATAAAAGACGTGGTTAAACCCAAAAAACCAAGATTTACTAACATTCAACAACAGTCTCAAACTAACACACTAAATGAGGATGCAGATTTTATTGCGGACACAACCAACTTTGGCTTGAAAGTAAATAAACTTTATTCCTTACCTATTAGAGACGTTGAAGTTAAAAAAGAACTAAAAGATTCCTCATCTACTACCAAACAAGAAATAGTTTTTACACCTGAATACAGAACAGAATATGTGCATACTTGGCAAACCATTATTTTGCTTGGTTGTTTTGTTTTAGTTGGGTTTGCAAAATCATTTAATAGCTCGCGAGTTAAGCTTATTATAAAGTCTATCTTCACTTCAAGTGGTGTGCAAGAAGCCATTAGAAGCGAAAAAATGTTTTTCAATCAAGCGAATTTACTGCTGCATATTGTAGCATTTTTTAGCCTCTCTTTATTTTTCTATGACTTTTTATTATATAAAGATATTTTCTATAGAGACACTTCATTTTTCTTTATGAAAGTAGTTGCTGTAGTCGTTGTTTTATATACGATAAAGCAAATTTTAGGACTACTCATTAATAATGTTTTCGACTTTGAGCATTTAAGAGCAGCTTATGTTTATTTAACATCAATTCACACCATACTTATCGGAGTAATTTTACTTCCATTAATGACATTGAACTATTATTCTTATCTACAAGAAGTTGAAAATTATAAAATGTTGATGGCGATATTAGTTCTTTTTGTCTTCATTATTAATCTGTTAAGGTTGTATTTTGTAGGGAGACAAAAAAATATTTCTATATTCCATATAATTTTGTACCTTTGCACCCTCGAAATTTTACCGTTAATCGTTGTTATTAGGTACTTTATCTTTTAAAAACGATTATTTAACTAAAAAAATGAGTTTATGTTGAAAGTGAAAAGTGTTTTAGTTTCTCAACCAAAACCTGAAAGCGATAAATCACCCTATTTTGATCTTGCCACAACCTGTAAAGTAAAAATTGACTTTAGGCCATTTATCCATATAGAAGGAGTATCAACAAAGGATTTTAGAAGTCAGCGAATCAACTTTGCTGATTTTAATGCAGTAATTTTTACTAGTAGAAATGCAGTAGATTATTTCTTTAAAACTGCCGAAGAAATAAGATTTAATGTGCCAGAATCATTAAAATACTTCTGTATTTCTGAAGCTATTGCTTTCTATCTTCAAAAGTATATTGTTTATAGAAAAAGAAAAGTGTTTACTGGAAAACAAACTTTTCAGGATTTAATTCCTGTATTGAAAAAACACAAAGATTGTAAATTTTTGTTGCCTTGTTCAGATATTATTAGCCCTAACATAAAAGAAAGCTTAGATAAAGAAGGTTTTAAATATGAATGTGTTGTTCTTTATAGAACAGTATGTAGCGATTTAAGTGATTTAAGTGATGTGAATTATGATGTGTTGGCTTTCTTTAGCCCCTCAGGAATAAAATCCTTATTTCAAAATTTTCCAGATTTTAAACAAAATGATACAAGAATAGCAGTTTTTGGTTCAACAACATTAAAAGCAGCAGAAGAAGCAGGACTTAGAATAGATATTTGTGCTCCACAGCCCGAAGCTCCATCTATGACTAAAGCATTGGAATTGTATATAAAAGATGCCAATAAAAACGGAAAGAAATAGTTTTTTATAAGATAAATTGAGAAGAGCCGAATAATTTATTCGGCTCTTTTTCTTTGTTATCAAGTGGTATATACAAACAAATTTGTAATTTCATACCTATAATTGATTTAGCGTGAATTTATATTCTAAAAAACAAAGATGGAAACTTTTATTAGTAGGAATTGCAGCGCTAATTGTGTTGTCTTCTTTGTGGTACACCAATATTTTAGTTAGGCAAATTGCTCAAGAAGAACGAGAGAAAGTAAGGTTGTGGGCAGGAGCTATTCAAAATAAAGCCACTTTGGTACAGCTTACAGGAGAACTGTTTGATAAAATTTCTAAAGAAGAAAGAAACAGAATTGAAATTTGGGCTGAAGCTACCAAACGAATTATTACTTCTACCAATCAGGATGCTACTAACTTTTACCTTCAAATTATTGGTAAAAATGAAACCATTCCGGTTATTGTTACAGACGAAGAAAATAAAATTATTAATTATAGAAATATAAAATTAGCCGCAGGAATTGATACAACGAGTTTTTTAAATGCTCAGCTCGATTCCATGAAAAATACCAATGAACCTATAGATTTAAAAATCCACGTTACCCGAAATATTACGTGGAACCACAAATTGTATTATCAAGATTCTGAAATTTTTACCGAATTAAAAATTGTTTTAGATGATTTAATAAAATCTTTTATTTCCGAAATTGTGGTAAACTCTGCTGCTGTTCCTGTAGTTTTTACCGATAGTACGCAAACCAATGTGATTGAATACGGTAATTTAGATAAAGATAAAATTAAGGATTCTACCTATTTAGCCAATACCATTGCAGAAATGCGTAGTCAGAATAAACCCATTGCTATTTCTATAAACAACAATGAAACACAGTATATTTTTTATAAAGATAGTGAGCTATTGATGCAGCTTAGATATTATCCTTTCTTTCAGTTTGGTGTAATCGGATTGTTTATTTTAATTGCTTATTATTTGTTTAGCACTTCCAGAAAAAGTGAACAAAACCAGGTTTGGGTTGGGTTAGCAAAAGAAACAGCTCACCAATTAGGCACACCACTTTCTTCATTAATGGCGTGGGTAGAATATTTGAAACTAAAAAATGTTGACCAAGCGACTATTGATGAACTTTCTAAAGATGTAAATAGATTAGAAATTATTACCGAACGTTTTTCTAAAATTGGTTCTATACCTAAATTAGTTGACGAAAATGTTGGTGAAGTTTTAAGAATAACAGCAGCCTATTTACAACCGAGAATCTCAAAAAATGTTATCATTAATTTCAATTTTTCTAAAGAAGAAAGAATTTTAGCCCCATTAAACACCTCACTTTTTAGTTGGGTAATAGAAAATTTAATAAAAAATGCAGTAGATGCCATGCAAGGTGGTGGAACTATCGATATTTTTATGATAGATCAAAAACAATTTGTTTATATAGATATTAGTGATACAGGGCATGGCATTCCGAAGTCTAAACAAAAAACCATTTTCGAACCTGGTTTTACCACTAAAAAAAGAGGTTGGGGATTAGGATTATCGCTAACCAAACGTATTATTGAAAATTACCACAACGGTAAAATTTTCGTGAAACAATCTAGTGAAAACGGCACTGTTTTCAGGATTGTTTTAAAAAAGTATTAAGCCTAAATTAATGGCAGGCATTTACATCCATATTCCTTTCTGTAAACAAAAATGTAGCTATTGTGATTTTCATTTTTCTACCAATTTTAAGCATAAATCGGAATTATTAGCCGCATTACAAAAAGAGATTATTTTACAAAAAGACCTTTTTAAAAATGAGTTTATAAACACCATTTATTTTGGTGGAGGAACGCCTTCGGTGGTAACAGAAAAAGAATTAAATCTGTTGTTAGCTACTGTTTATAATAATTATAAAGTGAATGAAAAAGTAGAGCTGACAATGGAATGTAATCCGGATGATATTACTTCTAAAAAAATAAACGAGTATAAAAAAAGTGGTGTAAACAGGTTGAGCATTGGTATTCAATCTTTTTTTATTGATGACTTACAGTTTTTTAATCGTGCCCATAATGCTAGCGAAGCAGAACAAAGTATTTTAAAAACGCAAGATGCCGGAATTGATAATATTACTATAGATTTAATTTATAATAGTCCGCTGTTAACCTTAAAAAAATGGGAGCAAAACTTAGATAAATTTATCAGTTTAAAGGTGCCACATCTTTCTGCTTATACCTTAACCGTTGAGCCTAAAACAGCCTTGCATCATCTGGTAAAAACCAAGCAAACCACCTTACCAACAGATGAACAAGCTATTGAGCAATTTAAATTATTAATGGATAAAACCAAACAAGCTGGATTGATACATTATGAAGTATCTAACTTTGGTAAAGAAGGTTATTTTTCGCAACACAATAGTAATTATTGGAAAGGTGAAAATTATTTGGGAATTGGTCCTTCGGCACATTCGTTTATTAAAAACTCGGAAGTTCAAAAAAGAAGTTGGAATGTTGCCAATAATACTAAATACATTAAAGCAATAAATCAAGGCACACCTTATTTTGAAGAAGAACTTATAGATGAAACCACCGCTTTTAATGAATATATATTAACCAGATTACGAACCATTTGGGGGTTGGATTTTGAATATATTAAAAACACGTTTAACCCTGTTTTGCTTCATCATTTTGAAAAAGAGTTAGAAGCGTATAAAAATTCTGAATTGATTACTATTTCAAAAAATACAGTAACTTTAACCACTAAAGGTATTTTTGTGGTCGATAAAATTACAGCAGACTTATTTTATGTATAATTAAATGCCACGAATGCACGAATTATAAGATTTAACTTTATTGTAATTATGATAATAAACATTTCACATCAAAATAAAAATTATAAAATAGACTTATTTCAACCTATTGATATTTCTTTGCCTTTGAGCAATACTCCCGAAAATGTAACTGCTTGGTATGTTTCAAAACCGGAATTTACTCCTGTTATGGAAAATGGCTTTGTTGGTGATGTTAATTTAGGAGGAAATGTAAATTTTAAAAACATTTTTTTTAATCCGCATGGACATGGAACCCACACAGAGTGTGTTGGACATATAAGTAAAGAGCCTTATACCATTAATCAATGCTTAAAACAATTTTTCTTTTTTGCAGATTTGATAACTATTACACCTGAAAAAATTGGTGATGATGATGTAATTACATTAGCGCAAATAAAACAATTATGGCAGCCGAAAGGTAATGAAGCAATCATTATTAGGACACTTCCTAATGATAATGATAAAAAATCTTTTCAATACTCTAATACTAACCCTGCTTATATTGAAGCTGAAGTGGCTGCTTATTTAACACAAAATGGCATTAATCATTTATTAATAGATACGCCTTCTGTGGATAGAGAAAGTGATGACGGAAAATTGGCAGCTCATCACATTTTTTGGGAATATCCAAGTAATACTCAAACCCACAGAACCATATCAGAATTGGTTTTTATAGATAATACTATTCCCGATGGAACTTACTTTCTAAATATTCAAATAGCTTCTTTTGAGAATGATGCTTCTCCAAGTAAACCAGTGCTTTATAAAATCATGAAGTAGTTCGAAAGTAAATTTTAACTTTTTGTTAAAATAAGCTTGGATTTTTTCGATATTTTTAACCCTCACAAAAATAACCTATATGAAGCTAGATGAAATAGATTTGAAGATTTTAAAAAAACTTCAGGAGAACGCGAAAATGACTAACTTACAACTATCTAAAGAAATATCTTTATCGCCTGCCCCTACTTTAGAGCGAGTAAAAAAATTAGAGGCAAAAGGATTTATTAAGAGTTATCATGCATTAGCGAGTGAAGAAAAGCTTCAATTAGGGTTGAGTGTTTTCATGCAAATTTCATTAATCAGACAAAGAGACAATGCCATTAATAATTTTATTGAGAAAATTAATAAAATTGATGAAGTAATGGAATGTTACAATGTTACCGGACAAGCTGATTACCTTTTGAAAATCTTAGTAAAAGATATTGCTGCTTTTGATGTATTGGTAAAAGATAAATTATCGCCCATAGAAGAAATTAGAAACATGCATTCCATGGTAGTAATCTCTAAAGACAAATATTCTACCGTATTACCTTTTAATTACATAGATAAATAAACCTTTATTCTTCAGTATAAAGTCCTTTAGCTTTTTTTGCAGAAATAGTAATCCCTTTAATAAAAGAAGAGCTAAATCCGTTGTGTTCCATTTCATTTAGTCCAGCAATAGTACAGCCTTTAGGTGAAGTAACTTTATCAATTTCATCCTCAGGATGCGATTGATTATGAATTAGCAGACTTGCTGCACCTTTTGCTGTTTGAGCAGCCATTTTTAAAGCTTCATCCGCATGAAAATCAATTTCGTTTCCTCCTTGTGATGCGGCTCTTATCGCTCTCAAAAAAAAAGCAATTCCACAAGCACATAATGCCGTTGCCGAAGTCATTTGTTCTTCATTTATAACTATGGTTTCTCCAACATGTTTAAAAAGCTTATCAACTTTAGGAAGTTCGGTTTTCCATTGTTCGGTGGTAGCAATACAAGTCATGGATTCTCTAATGGCAATAGCAGTATTTGGCATTGCCCTAACTATTGGAGTGTTTGTTCCAATAACCTTTTCAATATCTTTAACTTTTATTCCCGTAACCACAGAAATTAAAAGGTGATTAGGAGTTAGTTCATCCTTAATTTCATTAAGCACTTCATTTACTTTTTGAGGTAAAACCGCCAACACAATAATAGCTGCATTTTTTACTCCACCAATATTAGTGGTAGTAATAGCACAACCATTCTCCCCAAAGTATTTAAGAGCATCAAGGTTTCTTCTTGTTAAGATAAAGTCATTATAATCATAATGTTTACTTTCTATTAACCCTTTAACAAATGACAAACCGAGGTTGCCGGCACCAATAACAGCTATTTTCTTTTCTAGTTGACTCATGAAGTAATTTTTCAGCAAAGATAGTTGCTTAAATAAAAAAGACATTATTATTTTAGGAATATATTACTTATTTGATTGAATTTTAATAGTTTTATGTTACCCAACACAAGTGTTAAAATAGGTTTATTAATTACTTTTCAGAAAGGTAAAATGATTAAAATTTGGAAAAGCTAAATTTAATTTCATTTCTTTGCAAGTCAAAATTTAAAATCACTATAAATGAATAAGTGATTTAAACCTTCTAGTATGACAAAAAATTTAGTTATTGTTGAGTCTCCTGCTAAAGCAAAAACCATAGAAAAATTTTTGGGAAAAGATTTTACTGTAAAGTCTAGTTTTGGACACATCAGAGACTTGCCGGGAAAAAATATATCTATAGATATTGAAAATAATTTTAAACCAGATTATGTAATTCCTTCGGATAAGAAAAAAATAGTTGCAGAATTAAAAAAATTAGCAAAAGCGGCAGATGTTGTTTGGTTAGCTTCCGATGAGGACCGTGAGGGAGAAGCCATTTCTTGGCATTTGTTAGAAGCCTTAGGCTTAGATGAAAAAAAGACCAAACGTATTGTTTTTCATGAAATTACTAAAACGGCAATTACTAAAGCCATAGAAAATCCTAGAAAAATAAATACTCATTTAGTAGATGCTCAACAAGCAAGAAGAGTGTTGGATAGATTAGTAGGTTATGAATTATCTCCTGTATTGTGGAAAAAAGTTAGGCCATCATTATCTGCTGGTAGAGTACAATCTGTAGCGGTAAGATTAATTGTTGAAAGAGAAAGAGAAATAGACAACTTTACCTATGAATCTGCTTTTAGAGTAATCGCTTTATTTGAAACCAATGATAAAGCAACAATAAAAGCTGAACTTCCGCACAGATTTAAAACACAAAAAGAAGCAGAGAAATTTTTAGAAATTTGTAATAATGCCGTCTTTACAGTTGAAGATTTAGAAACAAAACCTTCAAAAAGATCTCCAGCAGCACCTTTTACAACATCAACATTACAACAAGAAGCTAGTAGAAAATTAGGTTTTTCAGTAGCTCAAACCATGTCGGTAGCTCAAAAATTATACGAATCTGGAAACATAACCTATATGAGAACCGATTCTGTAAATTTATCAAATGATGCAATTGGAGCGGCAAAGAAAGAAATCACAACCAGTTATGGAGAGGAGTTTTCTCAAGTTAGAAAATTTAGCACCAAATCTAAAGGAGCTCAAGAAGCTCATGAGGCTATCCGACCAACTTATATGAATAAGCACTCGGTTTCTGGAGATGCTGCTCAAGCAAGGTTGTATGATTTAATTTGGAAAAGAACCATTGCCTCTCAAATGAGCGATGCCAAACTTGAAAAAACGACCATTACTATAGGTATAAATACTTCAAAAGAAAAATTTGTAGCTAAAGGCGAAGTATTATTGTTCGAAGGTTTCTTAAAAGTTTATTTAGAATCTAGTGATGATGACCATCAGGAAGATGATAAAGAAGGCATTTTACCACAAGTAAAGAAAGGAGAAGAGTTAAACCTAAACGAACTTACTGCTACAGAAAAATATAACAATCACCCGCCAAGATATACCGAGGCTAGTTTGGTTAAAAAATTAGAAGAATTGGGTATCGGACGACCTTCTACTTATGCTCCAACCATTTCAACCATACAAAAAAGAGGATATATTGTTAGAGAAGATAGAGATGGTAGTCAGAGAAATTATGTATTGTTGACACTTAAATCAGGGAAAATTTCTGAAAAACAACTTAAAGAAAATTTTGGTTTTGAGAAGAAAAAAATGTTTCCAACAGATATAGGTATTGTTGTTACAGATTTCTTGGTTGAAAATTTCGGAAAAGTGTTAGACTATAATTTTACTGCAAGAGTTGAAGAACAGTTTGATGAAATTGCTGAAGGATTGAAAGAATGGAGCAAGATGATTGCAGAATTTTACAAACCTTTTCACGATCAAATTACAGATACGCTTGAAAATGCCGAAAGAGCTAGTGGTGAAAGATTGTTAGGCACTGATCCAAAGACTAAAAAACCAGTTATTGCTCGTATTGGCAGATTCGGACCAATGATTCAGATAGGAAGCACAGAGGATGAAGAAAAACCTCAGTTTGCAAGTTTGCTTCCAGAACAAAATATTTCTAGCATAACCTTAGAACAGGCATTGACATTATTTCAGTTTCCAAAAACGTTAGGAAATCATGAAGGTAAAGAAGTGGTCGTGTCTCAAGGTAAGTTTGGTCCATATATTAAATTTGATGAAAAGTTCATTTCATTGCCTAAAGGTGAAGAAATTACTGCTGTTAACCTAAATAGAGCCATTGAATTAATTAAGGAAAAACAACAGGCAGATGCTCCTATTGCGGAATATCAGGGAAAACCAGTTCAAAAAGGAGTAGGAAGGTTTGGACCGTTTATTAAATGGGACAACATGTTTATCAATGTAAATAAGAAATATAATTTTGATAACTTGTCTCAAAGTGATATCAAAGAATTAATTGAGAATAAACTGCAAAAAGAAAAAGATAAATTTATTCACAATTGGGAGGATAAAGGCATTTCAGTTCAGAAAGCACGTTGGGGAAGATTTAATATTGTGAAAGGAAAAACAAAAATTGAATTGCCAAAAGATACCAATGTAGAAAAAATGACCTTGGAAGATGTTGAAAAAATAATTGAAAAACAAAAGCCAGCAAAAAAGGCTAAGAAGACCAAAAAGAAAAAATAGAGTTTTTACATATAAAGTATAATCAACACAAAGCATTACATGGATTTCTTTGATTATTTTCAACCAATCGACTTGACTAAAGAAGTTTTTAACTTCGATTATAAGGATTATCACTTTGCCAATAACCTACTTTATTATAGTGAAGAGAACCAAGATTTATCTGATGTTGCTATAGCAATTATTGGAATAGAAGAAGAAAGAAATTCATCTAATAATGAAGGTTGTGGCAAAGCTCCTGACTTTGTAAGAAAATTTTTATACCGACTTTCATTTAATGGAAAGAAAAAAATAGCAGATTTCGGAAATCTGAAAAATGGTGCCACAGTTGAAGATACTTATTTTGCACTAAGTAATATTCTTGAAGAGCTAATAAAAAAAAATATTTTACCTATTATTATAGGAGGCAGTCAGGATTTAACCTATGCTAATTTTTTAGCCTATAAAAATTTAGAACAATCTGTTAATCTAGTTGCTGTAGATGCTAAGTTAAATCTAGATGATGCTAATCATGCTATTAATGCCGATAACTATTTGGCTAAAATCATTCTTCATCAACCCAATTACTTGTTTAATTTTAGCAATATTGGTTATCAAAGTTACTTCGTATCTAATGAGGAAATTGATTTAATTTCAAAATTATATTTTGATGCTTACCGTTTAGGAGAAATCCAAAACAATATGGAAGAAGTAGAGCCTATAGTTAGAAATGCGGATGTTGTAAGTTTTGATGTTTCCTCAATACGACAAGCAGAAGCTCCGGGAAATAAAAATGCATCTCCTAACGGTTTTTATGGAGAACAAGCCTGCCAAATTGCACGATATGCTGGGATTAGTGATAAACTCACCTCTATTGGTTTTTATGAATTTAATCCTGATATAGATTTTAATAACCAAACAGCTCATAGTGTTGCGCAAATGATTTGGTATTTTATAGATGGCGTAAACAACAGAAAAAATGATTTTCCTATTGGTAGCCGAAAAGATTATACTAAATATGTAGTTTCGATGTTAGAAGGAGGAAATGATTTAATTTTTTACAAAAGCGACAAAAGTGATCGTTGGTGGATAGATGTTCCATACCCTTCTCATGAAAAAATTAAAAAAGATAGACATTTATTAGTGCCATGTTCCTACAATGACTACCAAATTGCTTGTAATAACGAGCTGCCCGATGTTTGGATAAGAACTTTTCAAAAGTTAATTTAACTAATTAATCAAGCAGTTAACATGTTTTTAATAAGTTTTCAACAAGAAATTAACAAAATAAAGTTGAAAAAGTTTTTGCATGTAAATTATTTTTATTTATCTTAGCCGACTAATTCAGGAAAATTATATTTAAAATTGTAAAAAAATAACCTAAATACTATGAAAAAAATATTACTTTCTGCATCTTTTTTGTTCTTAGGAACGATTACTTTAGTGGCTCAGCAAGATGCTCAGTTTACACAAAATATGTTTAACAAACTAAGTGTAAATCCTGGATCTGCAGGTCATAATGGTGGTATTTGTGGTACCTTATTTACCCGCCAGCAATGGACTGGTTTTGAGGGCAACCCACAAACACACATGTTAAGTGCAGATGCGCGTTTTAGTAAACATGGTGTTGGTCTTACTGTTTTTCAAGATCAATTAGGTATAGAAAAATCTTTAGTTGCTAAATTAGCTTATGCGTATCATTTAAATTTAGGGCCAGGTGAGTTAGGTATAGGTATTGAGGCGGGTATGTTAAGTAAATCTTTCAAAGATAATTTCATAGCTATTGACGACCCTTCATTAGACCCTTCAATTCCTAATTCAGGAACTTCAGCTGCTACTTTTGATTTAGGAGCAGGACTTTATTACTCTATCGCTAACAAAATGTATGTTGGTATTTCTACTCTTCATATTCCACAAACTTCTATAGAAGATGTTGCTGATCAAGGGGGTGTTGGTGCATTAAATTTTGAACAATCAAGACATTATTATATAATGGCTGGTTACGATTGGGATATTAATAATGATAAAAAATGGATTTTAAAGCCATCTGTATTAGCTAAAACTGATGCTGCTTCTACCCAATTAGATGTAAATGCTTTAATTGAATACAATATGAAGGTATGGGGAGGCGTTACTTATAGAGTTGAAGATGCTATTGGTTTACTTGTTGGAGCTAATATTGGTGAGTTTATTAATTTTCCAGGATTAAAAGTGGGTGTAGCTTATGATTTAACAACATCTTCTTTAGCAGACCATAGCAATGGTAGTTTTGAAATTATGATGAGATATTGCACAAGTATATATAAACAACCAAAAAGAGAAGTTTATAGGTCTGTAAGATTTTTATAATTAATTGTAACATTTATTAGAATAACCCGTTTAAGCCAACTCGTTTAAATTTTATTAAGATAAGAATTAAAATTTAAACGTGATAAAAAAGTTGACCAACAAAGTCAGCAATAAAAAAAGAAAGAAGGAGGTAACAATGAAAAAAATACTAATAATATTAGCATTAATCATTCTTTATTCATGTAATAAACAGAATGGAGAACTAATTGGTGTTCAAGGAAGACAAGAATGGTATCAGCCAGATCCTTTCGGAATGCTTTTTATTCCAATGGGGAGTTATAATATGGGACCGTCCGATCAGGATGTTCCTTATGCGTTAACTGCACAAACAAGAACAGTTTCTGTACAGGCTTTTTATATCGATCAAACAGAGATATCAAACAACGAATATCGTCAGTTTGTCTATCATGTTAGAGATTCTATTGCTCGAAAAATATTAGGAGAAGAAATTGATGAAGAGTATTACCTTACGTTAATGAACGAATGGGAAGAGGAATATGATGTGCCAATTATTAATTGGTATGCCAAATTGAAATATGGAGATTATAAAGACCCAGCAATTAGAGAAGCACTTGAGCCGATGTATTATAGTATGGGAGAGAGATATATGGGAAGAAGACAGTTTGATACTAGAAAGTTTAATTATACGTATTATTGGATAGATTATAGAAGAGCTTCCAAAAGATCTAGTAGAGATGCTTTAAATGGTCCAGAAGGAGCTAAGCATGCTTTTTCTATGGACAGGTCTCAGTTTATCATGAGAGATGTAATAAATGTTTATCCTGATACTCTAGCATGGATTCATGATTTTACTTATTCATTTAATGAACCAATGACTCAAAACTATTTTTGGCACCCAGCTTATGATGATTATCCAGTTGTGGGTGTTTCTTGGAAACAAGCTACTGCATTTAGTATTTGGAGAACTCGTTTGTTACATGCCTATTTAGTAGAAATAGGATCTTCTTTAGTTAACGATTTTCGTTTACCAACAGAATCGGAGTGGGAGTACGCTGCTCGTGGAGGTTTAGACTTAAGTCCATATCCTTGGGGTGGACCTTATATTAGAAATGCTAGAGGATGTTTCTTAGGTAACTTTAAACCAATGAGAGGTAACTATATTGATGATGGTGGTTTCCATACGGTTAAAATTAACTCTTATAACCCTAATGATTATGGGTTATATTGTATGGCAGGAAATGTTGCAGAGTGGACAAGTAATGCTTTTGATGAGTCTGCTTACAATTTTGCTCATGATTTAAATCCTGATTATATGTACGATGCTAAAGATGAAGAGCCTGAAGTATTGAAAAGAAAAGTAATTAGAGGTGGGTCATGGAAAGATATAGGGTATTACCTACAAACAGGAACAAGAACGTATGAGTATCAAGATACAGCTAAGTCATATATCGGATTTAGATGTGTGATGACCTACTTAGGAAGAGCAAAAGATGACAATTTGTAAAATTTTATAAACGTAAAACCTATCTAAATTATATATTAACTTTTAAAAATTAAAATTATGGGATTTATTGAATTTTTATTTGAAACCAAAAAAGGTAAAACCATCATGGGGATTCTCTATGGTGCTGGAGCTGCAGTAGTAATTGTTGGAGCGATGTTTAAAATTATGCACTGGCCTGGAGCTGGTCCAATGCTTGTTGTAGGATTAAGTACGGAAGCCTTAATATTCCTAGTATCTGCTTTTGAGCCTCAACATTTGCCACTAGATTGGACGTTGGCTTACCCAGAATTAGCAGGGATGGATGATGAAGACGGACACGGGCATGGCAAGAAAGGTAGTGCTGTTGAGCAATTAGACAACATGTTAGAAGAAGCAAAAATTGATCCTGAATTAATTGAAAGCTTAGGTCAAGGATTAAGAAGTTTAAGCACAAATGCTAATAAATTATCTGAAATCTCTGACGCATCTGTAGCTACCAACGAATATGCAGATAGTTTAAAAAATGCATCTGTTAAAGTAACTGCTTTAGCAGGAACTTATGAAGAGGCTTCTCAAGCATTAACAGGACTTTCAAGTGCTGCTGAATCTGGTGCATCAACAGGAGATAATCTTAAGAAAATGGCATCTACATTAGAATCTTTAAATGCTTCTTACGAGTCTCAATTACAAGGTTCTCAACAACAGGCAGAAACAATGCAAGCTATGTACTCTGGTATTACAGCATTGATGACTAACTTATCAGATTCTGTTGAAGATACTAAACGTTATAAAGACAATATTGCTGAGTTATCTACTAACTTAGCTGCTCTTAATAATGTTTATGGTAACATGCTTACTGCAATGAAATCGTAACTAATTATTTTTTTGTTTAACTTAATTTAAAATTATAAAATTATGAGTGGAGGAGATTTACCACCAAGGCAGAAGATGATTGGTATGATGTACCTTGTATTAACTGCTTTGTTAGCGATGAACGTATCAAAGGATATTTTAGATGCATTTATAGTTGTAAACAGCGGTATTGAGAATTCAACCGAATCGTTTGCCGATAAAACAAGTTCTTATTATGCTAAATTTGCAAGTGCTGCACAAGAAGACCCTAAGTCAGTGCCTTTTAGAGATAACGCTAATAAAGTAAAACAATGGTCAGATGATTTATACAACCATATTGCCGAATTGAAAAAACAGCTTATTAAACAAACTGACAAACTAGATGACAATGCTCATGATAGTTTGTTTCACATAAAAAATGTACAAAGTAAAGATAACTATGACACACCTACTTTAGTGATGGGATTAGCCGAACCGTCTTTACCTAAAGATGGAGAATGGTCTGCTTTAGATTTGAAAAATAGATTCAATAAATTTAGCAGTGATATAGCTGGAATTTTTAAAGGAAATAAAGAAGCAGAAGAAGCTATGAATCAAGTTTTAGCTGTTTTAGAAACACCCGATCCACCAAAAGGTTCTGGAGACGATAAAAATTGGGAGTCTGCAAATTTCTACCACGTTCCTTTAGCTGCTGTAATTACTATTTTATCTAAAATGCAATCGGATGTTAGAAGTGTTGAAGCCGAAGCAGTTGCATTACTTTATCAAAATATAGATGCCGAAGGAGTAACCTTTACTAAAGTAGATGGTTTTGCTTTCGCCAAAAAAGCCTATGTAATGGATGGAGATTCATTTGCTGCTCAAATATTTACAGCAGCCTATGATGACCAACAAGATCCTGAAATTTTTATTGGTAAATATGATAGTGCGTTAGTTGCTAATAATGAAACTGACGAAACTAAAATTATGAAAGGATCAAAAGGAGAAACTTGGGAAGATTTTAAAAAGGGTGGATGGTTTCAATTAAAAGATGTGCAAGCAGGAAAAGGGTATTTAAAAATAAAAGAAGGAATTGGTGTGCATGAATGGAAAGGAATTATTAAGGTTAAAACTAAAAAAGGACCAAAAATTTATCCATTTGAACATTCTTTTGAAGTAGGAAAACCATCAACAACTGTAGCAGCTGAAAAAATGAATGTATTTTACATTGGTGTTGATAACCCAGTTTCTGTTTCCGCTCCAATGCCTAATTTTACAGCTTCTGCTCCTGGTTTGAGTAAAACAGCAAAAGGTTATGTTATGCGTCCTTCAGCTGGTGCTAAAACAGTTACTATTGTTGTTACAGGTACGGATGACAACGGAAACAAAGTAAATTTAGGAAAATCTGAATTTAGAGTCAAAAGAATACCTGATCCAGTTTCTTCGATTATGGGGAAATCAGGTTCTACTTCTATTAAAAAAGCTGAATTTGCTGCTGCATCTACTGTACAAGCCAAAATGGATAATTTCGATTTTGAAGTTAGGGTAAACGTGTCTTCATTTGTTTTTTCAACAACAGATGGCGGTTTAATTCAAGAAGTAAAAGTAAATGGAAATAGTTTGAACGCAGCTTGTAAAGCAATGATTCAAAAAGCTAAAAGAAATCAGAAATTCTTTATAGAAAAAGTTCAAGTAAAAATGCCTGATGGAACAACAAGACAATTAGCCCCTATCATTTTACAAGTGATATAATATACAATTAAACTAATTTTAAGAAGGAGGTAAATATGAAACTAGCCATGATAAAATTTCGAACAATCACCAAAATGATTATAGGCGAGTTACATCTGACCGATTTAATAGAAATAAATAATACACAGATGAAACTCATCAGAATAACAACTTTGTCATTAGGAATATTTCTATTATTAGGAGATGTTGCTGCTCAAGATCAATTAAAAGTATTGGATAAACCTTGGGTAAAAGAAAACACACCTACCAGAAGAGTTGTTCCTTACACACATGTTAGAGAACAAGATGTAATGTGGCACAGAAGAATATGGAGAGAAATTGATTTAAGAGAAAAAATTAATCATCCGCTGTATTTTCCAATTACACCCATTCAAGATAGAAAAAGTTTGTTTGATGTAATTAAAGAAAGCGTTTTATCTGGAGAATTAACTTCTTATGATACGCAAGATGATGAGTTCACTGTTAGGTTAACTCCTTCTGAAGCAATGAGTAAAATGGGAGATTCTTCTACCATTTTTGTGGAAGATGAATTTGGCGATCCAACTGTACCTCAAATTATTTACAATGAATTAACTTCTCAAGATGTTGTAAAATATCATTTAAAAGAAGATTGGTTTTTTGATAGAGAACGTTCCATTATGGATGTTAGAATTATGGGGATCTGCCCATTAAAAGCTGAGTTAGATGAGTTGGGCAATTATAAAGGGTTAAAACCAATTTTTTGGATTTATTTCCCCGAAGCTAGATATGTTTTTGCTAATTACGATGTGTTTAACAGACAAAATGATGCAGAACGTAGAACTTTTGAAGATATCTTTTGGAAAAGAATGTTTAATAGTTATATTTTTAAACGTTCTAACGTTTATGATAGAAAATTAGCTAACTATAAAAGAGGAATAGACCTTCTATTAGAGGCAGAAGAAATTAAAGAAGAAATATTTAATATGGAACATGATGTATGGCATTTCTAAAATGTACTTAAACCATATAAAAAAGCTGCTTAAATTTAAGCAGCTTTTTTTATACCATATTTTTTCTTGAGAGAGCGAAGTTTTGTTTTTCACTATAAAACTAATAACCAAGTTGTTCTCTAACTTTTTTAAGAATAGGAGTAGCAACATTTCTTGCTTTATCCGCGCCTAATTTCAAAGCATTTTCTATTTCAGCAGTGTTGTTTATGTAATGATTAAAAGTGGCTCTTTCTTTTTCAAACCTACTGCATATTAACTCGTAAAGAGCTTGTTTTGCATGTCCGTAACCATAATTACCACTTTTATAGTTTTTTTTCATTTCATTTACTTGATCTTCATTTCCAATAAAACTATATAATTTAAAAACTACACAAGTAGCAGTGTCTTTTGGTTCTTCTAAAGGAGTGCTATCTGTTTGTATAGACATGATTTGCTTTCTTAATGCTTTATCATCTAAAAAGATATTAATTAAGTTTCCTTTAGACTTGCTCATTTTTTCACCATCTGTACCTGGAATTAACATGGTATCTTTTTGAATAATAGGTTCTGGTAAAACTAGTGTTTCTCCCATCATGTGGTTAAACCTAGCAGCAACATCACGTGTAATTTCTAAGTGTTGCAGTTGGTCTTTTCCAACAGGAACAAAGTTAGCTTCATAAAGTAAAATGTCGGCAGCCATTAACATAGGATAAGTAAATAAGCCGGCATTAACATCTTCTAAGCGGCCAGCTTTATCTTTGAATGAATGAGCCAATGTTAGTCTTTGGAAGGGAAAGAAACAGCTTAAATACCAAGATAATTCGGCAACCTCTGGCACATCTGATTGACGATAAAAAACCGTAGTTTCTGGATTTAAACCACATGCTAACCAAGCAGCAGCTGTTCTGTAAGTATTATCTCTTAATGTTTCTTTGTTTTTTATTTGGGTTAACGAATGTAAATCCGCAATAAATAAAAAAGCTTCGTTTTTAGGGTCGTTAGCCATTTCTATTGCAGGAAGTATCGCTCCCAATAAATTACCTAAATGTGGAGTTCCTGTGCTTTGTACTCCAGTTAATATTCTTGCCATGCAGCAAAAATAATTTTTTTGAATTTAATCTACACTTAAATAGATTAATAAATCATAACAATCTCTTTAACCATAATATTTTCCAGAGTCTTTTTACTATTGATTTCTGCTTCACCTCTATTTTGGAGAAAATTGGTTTCAACAAATTCTTTATTACTTTTGTACACTTATGAGAAAAGTAAAAGAAATACTGGGAGGAATATGGAAACTACACGTAATTGTGTGCTTTATTAAATTTTTATTACTCTTCTATCCGTTTTATAGTAACTACCTGAGAAAAGGAAAAGAACGAAAGTTTAAAAAAGCGTTTAGGTTATTATATTTCCACACCAAAATATTATTAATTCTGTCGGGAATAAGAGTTAAGCTTTATAATGGACATAATATAGATAAAAATCAAACCTATGTTATAGCACCTAATCATACTTCTTTTTTAGACATTGTAATTCTTTATCAAACATTTAAGAATTATTTTGTTTTTATGGGGAAAGAAGAATTGGCTAAAGTTCCAATCTTCAATATATTCTTTAAAAATATGAATATTACGGTAAATAGAAAAAGTAGAATTTCTGGCAAAAGAGCAATGGATAGATGTGAAGAGGAGCTTAAAAAAGGAAATAGTGTGGTAGTTTTTCCTGAAGGAACAATTCCTAAAAATACGCCTCAATTGGGTAATTTTAAAAGTGGAGCTTTTAAGTTAGCTGTTGAAAATCAGGTTCCAATTATTCCTATAACTTTTTTGGATAATTATAAAAGATTAGAGATGAAAGGACTTTTTTCAGGAAAAGCAGGTCCGGGAATAGCTAGAGCGGTTATACATGAGCCAATTCCTACAATTGGCTTAACTGAAAAAGATTTAATACCTTTACAAGATAAAGTTTATGCAATAATTAATAAAGAGTTAGAAAAACATGGCCGTAGATAAGTTAACTGTAAAAAAAATAGCCACTTTAGCTAAATTGGAGTTTAATGAGGAACAAGCAGTTTCTATTCAGCAAGATTTGAGTAGAATGTTAGATTTTGTAAATAAACTGAATGAAGTTGATACAGAAAATGTAGAGCCATTGGTGTATATGCTGAACGAACGTCCTACATTAAGAAAAGACGAGCCATTACAAGAAATATCGCAACAGGAAGCTTTAAAGAACGCTCCTGATAAAGATACCGACTTCTTTAAAGTGCCTAAAGTTATTAAACGATAAATATTGTTTGAATTTATTATACCAATTGTATTTTTTTTAATCTTTTGCTATATTGTTTATAAGCATTCATTTTTTCATTTTTCATTTCTTAAGAAAACCTTTTTACCTTTAATTTTTACTGTTAAAGTAGCTGTAGCTTTAGTTTTTTTTCTGTTATATACTTTTTATTATCAAGACAGGTCAACAGCTGATATTTTTAAGTTTTTTGATGATAGTGTAGTTTTGTTTCAACTTTTTCATGAAAGCCCTTCGGATTTTTTTAAATTAATTTTTGGTGGTGAAACTTCATTAATACAAGAAGTTTATATCAATAAACTGAATTTTTGGATTAACTCTAATCCAAACGAACTTTATAATGATAGTAGGTTAATGATTAAACTGAATGCACTGTTGCATTTTGTGTCATTTGGATATTACGGTGTGCATTTAGTGATATTTACTTTTTTATCGTTTGTAGGTTTCACTTTTATTTATAAAGCTTTTGAGCAGTTTTTCGAGCATAAAAAATTATTGCTTTTAGTGGTGTTTTTTATTCCATCAGTATTGTTTTGGTCAACAGGAGTAAGTAAGGAAAGCATTTTGTTTTTCGGATTAGGCTTGTTTTTATGTACTTATTTTAAGCTCATTCACGTTTTTCAATCGGTAAAATATATTTTTCTTTTATTGTTGTCATTACTAATAATGTTAAGCATCAAGCCGTATATATTTTTACTTATCACACCAGCATTACTTATTTATTTTATTATTGAAAAATACCAATTGAAACGTGTTTTGTTAAGCTACTTTTTAGGTTACTTTTTTATTGTTTTAATTGGGATTTCTGTTGGAGAATTATTTCCAAAATATAAGCTTATCAATCAGATTACTACTAAACAAAACAATTTTATCAATATGGCTCAAGGTGGAGTGTATATGAATGATGACAAAGGAGAAATTCGAGTTCCGTATGAAGATAAAGCATCAATTATTTTTATTAATGATACACTTTGCAAACTTCCCAAAAACACACCAATAGAATTTAGAGAGAAGGGCAGTAATAAATTTGTACCTATTACTTATAATGATGATACAAAGGTTTTTAAAATAACATTTAATCAGCCTGCATCAGGAAGTTTAATTCATACCAATAAACTAGATGGAAATATTGTTTCATTTGTTTTGCACGTGCCAAAAGCGTTGTATTACGCCATGTTTAAACCTTTTTTGTTTTCGTCAAAAAACCCTTTACTTTTAGTAAGTGGAATTGAAAACTTTTTTGTTTTGTTGATGATAATAGTTGCTATTTTTTTTCGTAAAAAGCAGTTTAATTCCAATTTAGTAGCTTTTGGGATTACATCTGCTTTGTTAATTTTGGTTTTTGTAGGAATAACCACTCCGGTTATGGGGGCAATTGTAAGGTATAAAATTCCGGCTTTAGTGTTTTTAATGATTAGTGTTTTAGCTTTGGTGGATGTAGAAAGGGTAAAGTTATTTTCATATTATAAAAAATAAAAATCCCTGTCATATTAAATATGAGTAAACTCAATAATAATATAGACAGGGATTTTTTTAGCATAATAATTTAATTCCACCCTCCCCCTAAAGCCTTGTATATGTTGACTTTTCCGTTAAGTTGCTTCATTTTTATTTCAATGAGCTCTATTTTTGCTTCTAGTGCTTCCCGTTGTGTAAGTAAAACTTCGGCATAATCTGCTCTTGCCGAATTGAACAAATTGTTTGCAATAGTAACAGATTGTATTAGTATTTCTACTTCTTTAGATTTAGTTTTATAACTATTTGAATAGTTATCAATTTTAGATAATTGATTAAGTACCTCTACATAGGCATTTAATATACTTTGCTCATAGTTATATACTGCCTGAATTTGCTGTCCATTTGCGGTGTTATAAGCTGCTTTAATAGCATTTCTGTTAATTAAAGGAGCTATTAAATCTCCAGTTAAATTATATAACATAGATTCAGGGTTTAATAAAAATGTAGGTTTAAAAGATTGAAATCCTGTCGCAGCTGTAATTCTAAAGGAAGGATAAAAATTTGCCTTAGCTGCTTTTACATCTAATTTTGAAGCTAAGAGATTTAATTCCGCCTGACGAATATCCGGGCGATTTTCTAATAACTGAGAAGGAATTCCTGAAAAAACAGAATCGACTGCTATGCTATTAAAACTTGTTGAATTTCTAGGAATGTTTCTTGAAAATTTTCCGGTTAAAAAAACAAGCTTATTTTCAGTTTCAATAATTTTTTGCTTAATCTCATATTGAAGATTTTGAGTGTTGAGTAGCTGAGCTTCAAATCTGTTTACTGCTAATTGTGTTACTATAGCAGCATTTTTTTGTTGCTTTACAACATTAAATGCATTTGATTGAATTTCTATGTTCTTTTCAATTATACCAATTAAGTTATCTAAAGCCATTAATTCGTAATAGGAATTGGCTATTTCTGCAATTAGATTAGTTACCATAAAGTTTTTCCCTTCTATGGTTGCTAAATATTTGGTTACAGCAGATTTTTTTGCATTACGAAGTTTTTTCCATACATCTAATTCCCATGAAGCAGAAATACCAAACATATAATCTGTTAAAGGTTCAGGAAAAGCAGTATTATGCTTGATGTCTAAATTTTCATCAACAGCCCCGTGTCTGGTATATCTACCTTCCTTTTCAAGTCCTGCGCCACCATTTAAATTAATAAATGGTAAATACTCTCCTTTTCTTGCCTTTGCTTCATTTTTAGCAATTTCAATTTCTTGCAGTGTAATATTTAATTCTTGATTATTTTTAAGAGCTGTATCAATAAGTGCTATTAAATGTTGATCATTAAAATAATCTTTCCATTTTATTGTTGCACTATTTATTGAGTCTGTTGAGTTGGAGTAGCTTTCAGGTACTGATTTATTTTCTTCTCTAATTGGTTGCTTGGTTAAACTACAATTACTTAGAAAAAATATTACCACAACAGTTGACAGTACTCTATACCATAAATTTATTTTATTGTTTTCCATTTCTTTTTCTTTTAACGGCTTTTACAACTAAGCCTAATTTTTGTAACTTCTTAATCAAAGAGGTTTTTGAATTACTATTTACAAAATCCTCAGATAATGGATTAAGATCTTCACCTTTTATTAGGGATTTGCCTTCAGCTAGTTTTGCAAAAATATAGTACAATCCTGGAATGATGATAACTCCAAATATGGTTCCTATAAGCATACCACCTAATGCCGAACCTCCAATTGTATGATTTCCAATAGCCCCAGCACCTGTAGCTATCACCAAAGGAATAAGACCTGCAATAAATGCAAAGGAAGTCATCAAAATAGGCCTGAAACGAACTTTAGCACCCTCGATGGCTGCAGCTAATATGGTAGCTCCTTGCTGCTGTTTTAGCACAGCAAATTCTACAATTAATACGGCATTTTTACCTAATAGACCTACCAACATAATCAGACCTATTTGGGCATACACATCATTGGCAAGTCCCATTAATTTTAACATTAAAAATGAGCCAAATACACCAACGGGTAAAGAAAAAATAACTGCTAAAGGAAGAATAAAGCTTTCATATTGTGCAGCAAGCACCAAGTAAACAAAAATAAGTACTACAATAAATATGAATATTGCTTCATTGCCTCTTTGTGCTTCATCGTAAGAAAGTCCCTCCCAGGCGATATCGTATCCTCTAGGTAATGATTCTGCAGCTACTTCCTGTATAGCTTTGATAGCATCACCTGTGGTAAAGCCTTTAGCAGGCAACCCCCTAATAGCTGCTGAATTGTATAAATTGTATCGGGTAATTTCATTGGGTCCTTGCGTCTTTTTAAAAGACATAAAAGAAGAATAAGGTACCATTTCGCCTTCTTCATTTTTTACAAAAAGATTTTCAAGATCAGACGGATATCTTCTGTATTCAGGGCCTGATTGTACATAAACTTTAAAAAATCGACCAAAGCGAATAAACCCTTGCTCGTAAGTACTCCCAATAAGTATATTGAGATTTTCCATTGCTTTACCAATAGAAACTCCCTTCTGCATTGCTTTTTTGTTATCTATTTGCAACTCATATTGTGGATAATTAGCAGCATAAAAGGTAAATAAGCCCGTAAGTTCTTTCCTTTCCTTAAGCTTATCCATAAAAGCTTGATTTATTCTATCAAATTCTTGATAATCATCGGATGCAACTTTTTCTAACAAACGCATAGAAAATCCTCCTGATGAACCAAAACCTGGCACTGCAGGTGGCTCAAAAAGTTCTACGATAGCACCAAGACTTTCAGATTCTTCCTCTATTTCTTCCATGATTTCATGTACAGAATGTTCACGATCTGACCATGGCTTTAAGTTGATAAGGCATGTACCTGCATTTGATCCTCTTCCTTCTGTCATAATCTCATATCCCGCAAGAGAGGTAACTGATTCTATTCCTTCAATTTCCTCACATATTTCCATTAATTGGTGAGCAACATCGTTAGTCCTTTCAAGTGTGCTACCTGGTGGAGTTTGTATAATGGCATAAATGGTTCCCTGGTCTTCATTGGGCACAAAGCCGGCAGGAAGGATTTTGTTTACACCAAAAATTCCGACACAGAAAATCAATAAAATTCCAAACGTAAGCAGTCTTCTATTTACAATTCGTTCTAATACGTTTACATACCTACCTGTAAGTTTTTCAAATCCACGATTAAACCAGTCTAAAAACCATTGAATGGGTGATTTTCTTTTAGGTTTGCTATGATTGTTTTTAAGCAAAATAGCACATAAAACAGGTGTTAGTGTAAGGGCTACGACAGCAGAGATAATAATTGAACTTGCCATGGTAATAGAGAACTGCCGATAAAAAACACCCACCGGCCCGGACATAAATGCAATGGGAATAAAAACAGCTACCATTACACCACTTATGGCTATAATTGCTCCGCTAATTTCGCCTAGTACTTTTTTTACAGCGTTATGTGGACTAATATGTTTTTCCTCTTCCATTTTAGCATGAACTGCCTCTACCACTACAATGGCATCATCTACTACAATACCAATAGCAAGTACTAGTGCAAATAAGGTAATTAAGTTGATAGAAAATCCAAATGCCTGTAAAACGAAAAATGTTCCGATTAAAGAAACGGGAACAGCTAAAATAGGTATTAATGTGGAACGCCAATCACCTAAAAATAAGAAAACCACAAGTGCCACCAATATAAAAGCATCACGTAAGGTATGTAATACTTGCTCTATAGAAGCATCTAGAAATTGAGATACATCATAGCTCAATTGATAATCCATTCCAGGAGGAAAATCTTCTTTTAACTCTTTAAGTTTTTCTTTTACATTATCAATAACCTCACTTGCATTACTGCCCACATTTTGTTTTAGTACAAGGGAAGTAGCTGGTTTGCCATCAAGGCTGGTATAGATGTCAAAGAATTCTGTTCCTAATTCAACTTGAGCTATATCTTTTAAATGAATAAACTCACCCTCCTCATTGGCACGTATGATTATGTTTTCATATTGTTCGGGTTCGTTATACCTTCCTTGATATGTCAACACATATTCCAAAGATTGGGCACTTTTACCTGAACTTTGACCTAACCTTCCGGGGCGTGCAATAATACTTTGTTCTTGCATAGCTTCCATAACTTCCTCTGCTGAAATATTATAGGCTCTCATCCTGTCTAGTTTCAGCCATACTCTTATAGCATATATTCTAGATCCAAGTATTTGTGCACGTGCAATACCATTTATACGTTGTATTTCAGGTATAATCTTGGTATAAGCGTAGTTGTATAAGAATTTTTCATCTGCATTTTTATTATCGCTAAACAAATTCACATACATTAACATACTTGGTTGAATGGGAGTGATAATAACTCCTTCTCGTTGCACTAAATCAGGTAGTAGTGGCATCACCTGATCTACCCTTGTTTTTACTCTTATTACCGCTTGGTTGGGATCGGTACCTGGCTCAAAAATGATTCTTATAGTACCTTCTCCAGCACTGGTAGCATCTGAAGCAATGTACCGCATACCTTGGACACCGTTAATGGCAGTTTCTAATGGAATAAGGGTAGATTTGGTTAAAACATCCGCACTAGATCCAGGGTAGGCAATGAATATGTTTACTGTTGTAGGTGCAATTTGCGGAAATTGTGATATGGGTAATTGTTTAATTGCTAAAGCCCCCATAAAAATAATTACAATAGATATGACGATAGCAAATACCGGTCTTTTTAAAAATTTACTAAACATAATTTTTCTTTTTAAAGATTTATACTATTCGACATATAAGTCTAAATGACTGAATACAGTATCGGGGTTAACTATTTTAGTAGCTATTTTTTCTCCATTTTTCACTTTTCTTAAACCCTCTAAAAGAATTTTATCTTCAGGTTTTAATCCTTTTTTAACCACAAATAAGTGATTTAATTCAGCCTCAATCTCAATTTCTCGGGTTTGTATTTTACTATTATTATCCACGACAAAAACATTTCTTTTGTCCAAAATTTCGAATGTTGCCTTCTGAGGGATGAGAAGTGCATTTTTAAGATTGGTTGGCATAATAATATTACCCGTTTGTCCGTGTCTTAAAATTTTATTTGGGTTAGAAAATGTAGCCCTAAATGCAATGTTACCAGTTTCATTATTGAATTTGGCTTCAATAGTTTCTATAACTCCGTTTTCATCATAAATACGTCCATTAGCCAATTGAAGGGTAACTTTAGGTAACTTGTCTAGTGATGAATTGTAAGTATAGTTGAGGTATTCTGCTTCTGGAACATTGAAATATACCCACATTTTACTGTTATCAGACAAAGTTGTAAGTAACTCACCTTCTTCCAATAAACTTCCTAAACGTACATCTTCAAAACGGCCAATAATTCCATTAAAAGGAGCACGGATTTCAGTAAAACTAAATTCTGCTTCAGCAAGAGCTAAGTCAGCCTTGGCTTTGTCATAATGAGCTTTTGCTAAGGCTAATTCATTAGGAGAAACAATGTTACTGTCTGCAAGCATTTTGGTGTTTTGATATTCAATTTTAGCATACTCTAGCTCTGCTTCTGCCTTCTTTACTTCCGCCTCATATACTATGGATTGTAATTTAAATAACAACTGACCCTTCTGAACGCTTTGTCCTTCATCTACATATATTTGTTGAAGATAACCCTCGTCTAATGAACGTAGTTCTATGTGTTGGATAGAGTGAATTTGTCCAACATATTCTTTATTGATAATCGTGTCTTTTTTTATTGGATTAGTTACAATAAATGTAGCTTCTTCGTGCTTTTTATGTTCATCATGCTTACAGCTTATAGATATTAATAAACTTGTTAGACTGATGAGAATTAATAATCTCTTCATAATTAGTTTTGAATTAAAAAATAATGATTGATAGAAAAAATAGTAAATGACTTAAACCTAAAATCTTTTAAAGGATTAAATACAAATTCTTATTAACCAAATAGGTTAGGTTAATTTAAAAAAGATAGATTAAATAAGAAAACTCTTCCAGGAATGGTAGAGAATTAATAGAGAAACCGTAGTTCGGTTTTCTAAGGATTGCTTTAATTGAAATAAAGTATGGTCTTCAAAGGAAGAGAAGAGTTTATCTTTACAAGATTGTTTTTCAATTAATTGATCTACACCTTCATCAAAGTTATCTTTGGATTCATTTTCAGTAGGAGCCTCTGATTCACTTGACTTTTTAAATGGTAAATGGTAGGGATTATAGTAGGAAACAGTGGCATTTTCGGTTAGATGAATAACAAAAACGTCATTACTTCCCTGTTTGCTATTGTTTGTATTGGCAGAATAAAGACTCCAAACATAGAATAAAGACAAAAAAACTACTAAACTATAACTAAGAATAGATTTATAATTTATGCAGTTTTGATTTTTTTTCATTTTGTTAGTTAGTAACATTCTAAATTTAGAATAGATAGCAAATGTACAAACATAAATTTGACCTTATAAAAAAATAACATTTTTTTATAATTTAGTCTAAGTCTAATATATTTAATATAAGTATAAAAAGCTAAAACCTAACTCCTAACATGCAAACATCATCAATTTGTTCTTGGTCTTTTTTCCAATTTTTAAAAAGTTGATGAATCTTATTTTTTTGTTTATCCATAGAGGTAGATTGAATTTCGATTAACCAATTTTTAAAACCTCTCCATTTTAGTTTTTTGCCTTTTTCTCCTCCAAACTGATCTGGTAATCCATCAGAACACAAATAAACAGTTTCTCCATCTTTTAATTTAAAGGTATGGTTTTCAAAAACATGTTTAGTTTCATATAAGGAGTAACCTATAGATGCTTTAGTGCCTTTAATTTCCTGTAATTCGTTGTTAATTATCCTAAAAAGCGAATGATTAGCCCCCGAAAAATTTAATGTGTTATCTTCACTATTCCAACAACATAGACCCATATCAAAACCATCTCTAATGTTTTCATCCGATTTTTTAAATAAGCGTATTAATAACTCATCTAATTGAGTTAAAATTTCTGATGGTTGAGTGATTTGTTTTTCTAATACTACTTTGTTCAGTAAATTAAACGCAATAAGGCTAACAAAAGCCCCAGGGACTCCATGTCCGGTACAATCTATAACAGCAAAAAATGTTTTAGTACCTATTTTTTCTGTCCAATAAAAATCGCCTGAAACGATATCTTTTGGTTGATAAAACACAAAACTATTGTTAAGTAATGATTTAACCTTGTTTTCGCTGGGAATAATGGCTAATTGAATTCTTTTTGCATAGTGAATACTATCTGTAATGGCTACGTTTTTATATTCAATTTCATTTCGTTGTTGCTCAATTTTATTAAAGGCTTTTGTAAGTTGCGTGTTTTTTCTTTTAGTTTCTTCGGTTTCAGAAGTTATTGCTTTTAATTGAAAATTAAATTCAATTTTTTTAAGCTGTTGAGCGTTATTATCCGCTAAAAGTTGCTCTTTATATTGGTTGTGAATATTCAAAAGTTCGTATGCTTTGTTAAAATCATTCAATTTTGCATAAGCAATAGAAAGTTCTTTGTATATAGGAATTTCATCTTCAATAGATCTTTTTTCTTTAGCAACTTTTAATGCATCATTTAATATTTCAATAGCTTTAGTAGTGTTGCTTTGTATGTTATGTATAGCTCCAATCATGGTACTGGAGGCAATAATAATTTGCCAATATTTACTTTCTTTACCCAATTCCAACCCTTGATTTAAATAAATTAAAGCATTAGGATAATCTTTTTTAAAAAAATTAACCTCTCCAATATTGTGATGTACAATGGCTTTAATTCGAGTAGAGATATCAGGAAAACTTAAACAAATATTAAAATAATGTAGAGCATTTTCATAATCACCCATAACGGTGTAAGTATCACCAATATTATTGTAGGTACTGAGCTGTCCGTTTTTATCGTTTACTTTTTTTCTAAGTTCTAAGCACCTTAAATTACATTCCAATCGTTTTTGATAATCTTTTAAAAAATTATAAACGCCACCTAAAATGTTTAAACAATCTGCCTCGCCTTTATAATCGTTAATAGACTGATAAAGTTCTTGGGCATGCAAAACAGCTTTTAGCGTTTCAATATAATTGGAGGCTTGAGAATAACAAAGAGCGATTTGTTTAGAACAATCTGCCAATGCTTTTGTATCGAAAATTTCTGTTGCCATTTTTTCTGCCTCACGAGCTTTAAGAATAGCTTCAGGCAAATTGTCTTCCATCATTTCCGAAGAAGACTGTAATAATGAGCTTATATTTTCAAGTGTTGGATTCACTATATTATGACTATTGGCTTCAAAGGTAAGTTAAAATACCATATTTCAAAAAAACTGACCAACATTGTTTAAACCAATAAAGTTTGTCTTTTTTCGTTAAATTCGTAGCAAAATTTTTAAACCATGAACATACGATTAATTATAGTTTTATTATTGTTGAACACTTCTGTTTTTGCACAGTTGCACACTTATAAATGGACCAATGGCAACAAAAAAGCCGAAGGGGTTGTAAAAGATGGTCTTGAGCAAGGAAAGTGGACTTTTTGGAGTAAAGATGGTGTGATTCAGCAAGAAGTTACTTATAAAGATGGTGAATTTCATGGTGAATATATCAATTACAATAAAGAAGGTAAAAAAGTAGAACAAGGAAACTTTGTTCGCTCAATGAAAGAAGGAGAATGCAAAGTTTGGTACGAAAACGGTCAGCTCGAATTGGTTGGATATAACAAAATTGGCTACAGAGATAGTTTATGGACTTTCTATTATCCATCTGGAAATAAAAAAGAAGAAGGACATTTTAAAAGGGATGAAAGAGTTGGTGAATGGACCTCTTGGTACGACAATAAGCAAATAAAAAGTAAAATGTTGTTTGATAATGGCATTGCCAAAATGATAAGTTTTTGGAGTAATGATGGGAAAGGTTTAGTTGTAAATGGTAATGGGCAATTTATAGAATATCATGAAAATAAAAACCCTCAAATTTCAGGAAAATATAAAGACAGTTTAAAAACTGGGTTATGGATAGAATATGCTAATAATGGAGTTAAAATTACAGAAGGCTCTTATAAAAATAATTTAAGAGATGGAAAGTGGACAAACTTTAGACCCGATGAATCTATTTTTTCTGAAGGAAATTATAAAGATGGCTTTTTTGATGGAACTTGGAGTTTTTGGTATGCTAATGGACAATTATTAAAACAAATTAATTATGTTGACGGAAAAGAAAATGGAATTTACAAAGAGTGGTTCGAAAACGGAAAATTAAGTGCAGAAGGAAATTTTACAAATGGTAAAAAAGATGGAAAGTGGATCTATTTATTAGAAAATGGAAATACCGATTTTATAGGACATTTTAAAGAGGATTTACGACATGGAATATGGACTTTTTATGATTCTAAAGCTAACAAAAGTTATGAAGGAAATTATGAAAATGACAAGAAAAATGGAGAATGGACGTATTGGTATCCAAATGGAGTAGTATGGAAACAAGGAAGTTATAAAGATAATGTAAAACATGGTTTGTGGAGTTTTTATACGGAAGAAAATCAACTAGTAATGCAGGGTAAATTTGAAAACGGAAAAGAAGAAGGTTTGTGGCAATCTTGGTACGATTCGGGCGAACAAAAAGATAAAGGGTATTATACAAATGGTTTAATGAATGGCAAGTGGGAAGGTTGGTTTTTAAATGGAAATAAAGATTATGCGGGAGAATATAAAAACGGATTGAAAGACGGTATTTGGGAGCATTGGCACGAAAACGGACAGCAAGAATTGTTAGAGACTTACATGATTGTTCCTAAAGATAAAAAGAAATATTACAAAGACAAGGACAATAAGTTTATAGAAGTGAATAATCAATATATGATTTCTGTTAAAGAAGGAGCGTATTTTGAGTGGTATGAAAACGGCAAACCAAAAACGGATGGTTTTTTTGTAAATAATGAACAAGATGGAAAATGGACATATTATTACGAAAATGGCAATAAAATGTACGAACAAACAATGGTAGGAGGAAGACAAGAAGGTAAAGTAACTTCTTGGTACGAAATAGGGACGTTAGAAAGTGAAAAGAATTATAAAAACGGACAAGCAGAAGGAAAATGGGTGTTTTATGAAAAACAACAAGGAAAAGTAAAAAGAGTAATGTATTTTAAAGAAGGTAAGAAAGTAAAGGAAGAGTAAGTTTAAAATTTAAGCCCAACTGCAAGGGCAACTTTTGCAGAATTTGCCTTTTTTCTTAAACTTTTCGCAACAAGTAGCTTTCTTTTTCTTCTTTCTCAAATCAAAAATCTCTTGAGACTTTTGTTCAAAAATAGATTTAGATGATGTTGTTGCTTTCATATGAAGATACTTATTGTTTTAAATCGGTCGTATGGAATAAGTCATATTATCTTTGTTATTGGATAAGTACTTTTGCACATGTCTTATTTCATAAAGCAAAACTACTATTTAGAATCATTATAAACAATACCTAAAAAAAGGTATAATTTTGGGGTAAGTTAAATTAATAAAATATACGAATGTATTAGCCTTTTGCGTTGAACATCCTCCCCTTTCGGGGGAGTTAGAGGGGGCTATTAAATTAAAAAAATTATGAAAATATACACAAAGACAGGTGATAGAGGAGAAACTTCGCTTTTTGGTGGAGAAAGAGTTCCTAAATATCATTATAGAATTGAAGCTTACGGAACGGTAGATGAATTAAATTCAACTATTGGACTAGTAAGAGACCAAGCTATTGATAAGGCTACTTTTAACATTTTATTGGAAGTGCAAGACAGGTTATTTACTTTGGGTTCTAACTTAGCTACTGACCCAAGTAATAAAAAAGTAAAAACGCCTCAATTGAACAAATCAGATATTGAATTGTTGGAAAAAGAAATTGATAAAATGAATGAAACCTTGCCCGAAATGCGTTCCTTCGTTTTGCCGGGTGGGCATCCAACGGTTTCTTATTGTCACATTGCCAGGTGTGTTTGCAGAAGAGCTGAAAGGTTAGTTGTGTTTTTATCGGAAAAAGAGCCAATAAATGAAGATATTATCATTTATCTTAACCGATTATCAGACTATTTATTTGTGTTAAGTAGAAAATTAACACAAGATTTTAAGGCTAACGAAATACCTTGGAAGCCTCGTTATTAAAGATTATTAAGTTGTTTTTGTAAGTTCATAATTAGGCTAAAAAATAGTTGATAATTTTTTCCTTGCTTATGTAAACAAAAAATCTACTTTTGCGTAACGATTAAAAAACGCATAAAAACCAAAATTAAACATAACTAAAACTTAGAAATTATGTATTGGACACTAGAATTAGCATCACATTTAGAAGATGCACCATGGCCGGCAGATAAAGATGAATTAATTGATTATGCCATCAGAACAGGTGCCCCTTTGGAAGTAATAGAAAATCTTCAAGAGTTAGAAGGAGATGAAGAAATTTATGATAGCATTGATGATGTTTGGCCAGATTATCCTACCAAAGAAGATTTCTTCTTTAATGAGGATGAATATTGATTTGAAAAAATAGGACAAAACAAAGAGGCTGCAATTTATTGCAGCCTTCTTTGTTGGTGTTAATATTAAACTATTTATCATCTAGCTTAAAACTAATTGGCAAATGCATTTTAACATTTACATTTTTGCCTTCATGTTTCTCAGGAACCCAATCGGGTATTTTATTAATTACTCGTAACGCTTCTTTGTCTAAAAGTTCATTACATACAATTTAATGCTTTAATGTTGTTTGTTTTTTGTGTTTTCATCATAGCTATTCTTTTTTTGATTAATAATTGATTGTTAAAATTATTTACTAAATCGCTGCAATTGGCACCCAATAATTGGGCTATTAATACATTAAAATAGTGTTTTTTATTTGATTGAGAAACAATGTTATCGGCAATAAATTCATGATTATTTTTTACGTTTTTTAGGGCTATCCAAACCAATGGGTTAAACCAAAATAGTGTTTTATACAATTCATAAATTAATATGTCAAGCGAATGAAGTTCTTTAGCATGAATTTTTTCGTGAGCTAAAATCATGTTTTTTGCTTTTCAACATCAATACTTTCAGGAATATAAATAAAGTTGAAGAAGGAAAATGGCAGAAGTAGGCATTCCTGTAAATTTTGGATATGCAACCAGTGGAGTATTTTCTGGTTGGGTAGTAGAGCAAAGTAAACCTACTGATGCTAATGGTAAGGTAAGCTTTAAAGCTCAAAAAGAAGATAAAAGCTATAGTGTAAAAGTTCCTGATGGAGTAGATTATTTTGGGGATGGAGCAGATTTAAAACAAGGTGAAAACAACCGTGTGTTTTTAGAAGCTAGCCCTTTTGCTTATGTGCGTGTACATGCTAAAAACGTGAACTCTTTTGATAATAATGATAGGATTAATATAGGGGGGGGATTCGATTTATGGAATGAATGTGGATACTGTTGTAATACAGGGGTCTTTTAAAGGAACTGGAAATGGAGAATTTGGTTGGGTTGTAACTAAAAATAATATAACAACGATTTTTAGTCAAACTGTTTATTACGTAGGCAGAGACATCATTAATTATACTATAGAATATTAACCTCATAAGTATGAAAAAAATTATTATTTCTTTTTTAATTTGTTTTATCGATAAATTGCTATCAGATAAACATAAAGAACAAGTTCTTTAAATAGAAGTTGTTAAACTAATTAGTAGCAATAAAGTTTAAAGTTAATACCAAAGTAATATATACATAAATGTTTTAAGTTGACTTGTACAATATTCTGTAATTTTGTTGGTAACAAAAACTGATTATATTGTCTGTTATTAATACTATAAAAAAACCAATACAATACGAGCTCGATGAGTTTGAACCTAGGTTTAGAGCTTTTATGAAAAGTCGAGTTTCGTTGCTCGATAGAATAATGAACTACATTATTAAAAGAAAAGGAAAACAAATGCGTCCAATGTTTGTTTTTCTTTCAGCTAAAGCATTTGGTAAAACTACAGAATCTACTTATAGAGCAGCTTCTATGATAGAGCTATTACATACGGCAACCTTAGTTCATGATGATGTGGTTGATGATTCCGACAAAAGAAGAGGCTTTTTCTCTATTAACGCCTTGTGGAAAAACAAGATAGCTGTTTTGGTGGGCGATTATTTACTGTCTAAAGGTTTATTACTAGCAGTAGAGTATGATGAATTTGAATTGCTGCGCATTATGTCTAACTCTGTTAGGGAAATGAGTGAAGGGGAATTATTACAAATTGAAAAAGCCAGAAAACTAGACATTACAGAAGAGGTATATTATGAAATTATCCGACAAAAAACTGCAACACTTATAGCTTCATGCTGTGCTTCAGGAGCTAACTCTGTTGGTGCTAACAATGAAAATATTGAAAAAATGCGTCTGTTTGGTGAATTTACAGGCATAGCATTTCAGATTAAAGATGATTTGTTTGATTATGGGGGAAGTGCCGAAGAAATTGGAAAACCAACTGGTATAGATATTAAAGAAAAGAAAATGACACTTCCTCTTATTTATACCTTGGGCGTGGCCTCAGAAAAAGATAAAAGATTTATAATTTCTACTGTTAAGCACAACAATACCAATCGTAAAAAAGTAAACGAAGTAATTGATTTAGTTACAAAGTATGGTGGAATATCTTACACTCAGAAAGCAATGTACTACTATAAAAATAAAGCCTTAGCCATTTTAGATGAGTTAGAACAAAACGAGTCGATTGAAGGGTTAAGGCAGTTGGTTACTTACGTAACTGAGCGTAAAAACTGATGCAATTTTTTAGCATGTTTTTTTGCTGAATTTTCCAAAACGTTTCTTTACTCTTCTAGAATATAAACCCTCTACAAAGGAAAAAAATTGGTTAAATAATGTGTTTTACAATCTTTTACGGGGTATTTTTTAACCTTTCTGTTGGGTAATAATTTTAACTACGCTTATTATACATATTAATCTTAAGTACTTTATTTAGTTTGAATTAAGATAGTACATGTCATAATAAAATTAAAAAAAGATAAATGAAGTGTTTGATATAAGCATATATCAAACAAATCTTATGTAAACATCTCCATAAGAAGTTGCTGTAAAATCATCTGTTTGTATGTAATCTACCATCTCTTTGCCATTTTTCCAAGTTGGCAAATTCAACTGCATAGATTCTCCATAAGAAAAATTACATTCTATATTTCCTAATTTATTAAGATGAGTTAGGCAATCTAATAATACTTGTGTGTTTTCAGGAACAATGTATTCTAACGAAAGTGCTTTAAGTGGTTGAGATAGGCCTTTTAGCACATCAAATTCATAACCTTCCACATCAATTTTGCAAAAGTCGGGAACACCAAATTGTTTGATTAAATTGTCTAAAGTAGTCATCTGAATTTCTACTGTTTTATTCCAGTTAGCTCCTTTAAAACGTTCTTCTTGCATCATATCAACATGGCTTTTAGAGAAAGAAGAGATTAATGTTGAACCTGAAACATACAACTTTTCGGTGCTTTCTTTTTCGCCCAAACCTTTAGTGATAAGATTAATTTTGTCTCCAAATTTTTCTTGTAAGTGTAAATAACACTCTTGTTGTGGTTCAACTGCAACTACTTTTGCACCGAGCTCTAAAAATATAACCGTTCGGTTACCTTTGTTGGCTCCTACATCAAAACACAAATCGCCTTGTTTAATAAACTGGCTGTAAAATTTCTTTCTTTCTCCTTTCTTGAAAAGTGTAATTATTTTATTCTCAACGTCTATTGCAAAAGCGTATAGTCCAATTCCTCTTAATATACTTCTTATAATTTTTTTCATTCTTTGTTTTTCATTTTATGATTGGCAGGTTTCGGGTTAAAGATTATTCAAAATTTAAACCCTCTTTTTATTGCTTTATTGGGGATTTCGTTCAAAATTAAATTTTTATTTTCAGCCAACTGCTTAACTCTTTTTTTCCACGTTTGTTTTATGGTAAACCAATTTTCTTTTATTGGAGAGTTGGTTGTTAAAATTATTTGATTACCTTGTTTTGCTAGGTCATTTGCATTATTAAAATCACACAACGAAGAAATATCTTTTTCTAACTTAGTTAAAGGCTTAGTGCTTAATTCGTCAAAGATTGTTTTATATTCAGCAAATTTTTTTTGTCTTTCCATTAAAAGCTCGTAATAATGTTCAAGCGGTTTTTTGTTGGTTAAAAGAAATAAATCATAAAAATCTTTTTGACTGCCTCTGTTTGCTGCAGCTAATAATTTTAATGCACCAATATCATCATCGTGTATTAATCTAATTCCATCAATTGTTTCAGGTTTGTTAAGTAATTGTAAGTTTTGGATAAAGTCAATTTTTGTTTCTTGTTCTGGACAAACTATCTCTAACATTGCATTAGGGGAATAGGGTTGAGTTTTATTTCCAAAATTTCTTTTAACTATTTTTATGTTAGTTGATATATTTTTGTTTACAAAATTTATTATTTGTTCTAATTCGTCTATGTGTAAAACAGTTGAAGTAAATAAATCAATGTCAATAGATTCTCTATGGTTGTATTTTATTGATAAATTCGTACCTCCACCTAAATTAAAAGTGCTTAATAAAGGACACTCCATTAATTTAATTATAGTGTTTTTTAATTCATCAGAAACACCATTACGCATACATTGATTGTTTTAAATTTGATTTGTAGTATGGAAATTGTGATGGTTTCATTTTGTAACGGTTACATAATTTCTCAATTAATTCATTTCCAATTATCTCCATACTCTCATTGGCGTAGTATTTTATTTCTTCGATAGAAAAAATTAATTCTAATTTATTTACGAGTACTTTAAAATCAACATCAGCCATTTTCAAAACCCTTTGAATAATAAAACTTCTGTCTTGCCAATTTTTAAGACTTAACTTATCTACATCACAATCCCAAAACACATATTTTGGAAATATGCTAGAAAGTGGTTTGTTGCTATTTTTAACAGCTTTCATAAAACAAAGTTACTAATAACTTGCTATTTGTACGTCAGTTTAAGCATATTTGTTATCTTAAAAGCAAGACACTACCTAATTTTAACAACTCATTTCTAGATTGTTTTCAAGACGATTCAACTCCATTATCACTTTGTTGAACCTATTCGAACTGACATACTAACTACTAACACCTAACTACTCATTTACCTACTTGTGCTTAACAGAGCATTAATAGCATCAAAGCGTTCTTTCATTTCTTCTCCTAATCCTGATTCTTTGTATCTATCGTTCGTTAACATAATCAACTGCTGAAGAATGTATTTGGTAAATCCTTCTTCACGTTCAACAAATTTTCTGTGTTTTCCTTTTAACGACATATAATAATTTAAGTCGTCTTCATAAATATCCAGCAATATTTTTACAATTTCATTCGCCTTATCGTATGCTTCTAATCTATAATAATGTTCTGCAATAGAAACCATAAATTGGTTATAAGGAACATTTTTATGAGGGATTACTTCCAAGCATTTATCTAATACTTCTAATGCTTTTTCTTTTTTTCCCTGTCTAATAAAATCACCCGCTAAACGAGCAAAATTATTACGGAAATTCATACACATTCTTCTGTTATTTTCATCCATGTATATTTCTGACTTGTTCATTCCTCCCCATTCAAACTTAGTCATCAGATTTTTATACATTGCTTCTGTATTTACCTCTCCTGTTTGTCCGTCAAAACTTTGAGCTTTAAAAGGCACTAATCTATAAGCCAGTCCTTCAATTTGAAAATAATCGGTTAATCCTAGATAAGCATCATCACCGGTAGTAATAGCAAAATAGATAGGTCTTTTCCAGTCGTTGGCAGCTAATATATCTAAAATAATAAGGTCTTTTTTATAAATTCCGTTAGCTTCTATGCTCCACTCTACATTATCTAAAATTCTATCAGCTTTATCTTTAGAAACGGTACCATTAGCTAAAACAAGTTCTTTATCAACAGAAATTTTAAATTTCTTAGTTGGTAAATAATCTATTTGTTTATTGTTGTTTCCGGTTATTTTAGATTTAGGACTATCATCTGTAACAAACTTAATAATTTCATCTACATCAGTATGTCCTTCAATTCCTCTATCATATACATAAACATAATCATTAGTATTTTGTCTTATTTTATGGTCAGGAAGCATTTGTGGTATTCCATCAGAATCCCATGCTTTTCTTCGCATTTGTTCTATATACCAATCTGTATTTAATAAACTTAAATTAACTACTCTTACATCTGTTCTAAAGCCTTCTACATCTTGAACATACCAAAGCGGGAAAGTATCATTATCTCCATTGGTAAACAAAATAGCATTTGGGGCACATGAGTTTAAATAGTTTTTTGCAAAATCTCTTGCAGTATATCTTTTTGAACGATCATGGTCATCCCAATTTTGGTTAGCCATTAATACTGGAACGGCCAACAAACAAAAAGTAGTTACTAATCCTGCACTTGTTAAACGTTGTATTTTCTTTCCTAGAATTTCATACAAAGCATAAACTCCTAAGGCTATCCATATAGCAAAAACATAAAATGAACCTACATAAGCATAATCCCTTTCTCTTGGTTGTGGAGAAGGAGGATTGGTATAAAAGTTAATAGCTAATCCTGTAAAGAAAAATAATAACGCAAGTATTAACCAATCTTTTGGATCTTTAATAAATTGATAGATCAACCCAATAATTCCTAATATAAGAGGTAAAAGGAAATAGCGATTATGTCCTCTATTTTCTGTAACGCTTTTAGAAAGTTTATCTTGATTTCCTAGTCTGGCAGCATCAAGAGGTTTGATTCCACTAATCCAGTTTCCATTAACTATTTCATTGGGAGTAGAGTTTTGAACATCACTTTGTCTTCCAGCAAAATTCCACATGAAGTATCTCCAGTAAAGATGTCCCCATTGATAACTGAATAGAAAAGCTAAATTATCACTGAATTTTGGTATTTTGATAGTCTCCCCATTTGAAGCCCTAACATTTTTACCTTTAATGTCAACCCAATTTTTATAATCTCTTACATGGTTAGCTTGAGAACTCCACATTCTAGGAAAAAACCCTGAAGCTTTATCGTCATAGTTCGGCTTGTCTTTTTCTCCTTTATTAGTGGCTTCATATTTACCTGTTTCTTTATTTTGGTAATAAACTGTCTTACCCTCAACAAAAGGCTCTCTGCTATCTAATGGGGTATTATAAAATTGTCCAGATAAAAATGGAGCAGATCCATATTGCTCACGATTTAAGTATGATAATAAACTAAATACATTCTCTGGATTATTTTCATCCATTGGAGGGTTGGCAGCTGAGCGAATTAAAATAACCGAATAAGTAGAGTAACCTATAATAATGACACTAAAGCAAAGTAAAACTGTATTCCATAGTACCTTACCTTTTTGTTGCGTATAATATAGTCCGTAAGCAACTAATGCTGCTAAAAGAATAAAGTAGAAAACCAATCCAGAGTGAAAAGGCATTCCCAATGTATTTACCATAAACAATTCAAAGATAGAGGCTAACTTATATGTTCCCGGTATAATTCCAAATTGAACAATACCTAGAATAAGTACAGATACTCCTGAAGCAATAAAAAACCTTTTTGCAGTTAACTCTCTGGTTTTAAAATAGTATAAAAACACCATTGCAGGTATTGCTAATAAGTTCAATAAATGGACTCCAATAGAAAGTCCCATTAAATAAGCTATAAAAACCAACCACCTGGTGCTATGCGGCTCATGAGCTACTGCATCCCATTTAAGAATTCCCCAAAATACAGCAGCAGTAAATAATGAAGACATAGCATAAACTTCACCTTCTACCGCAGAAAACCAAAATGAATCTGAAAAAGTGTAAGCTAAAGAACCTACAACAGCACTCCCAAATACTGCAACCATAGCAGCTTTATCCATTTCTCCTGTTTTAACTACCATTTTTTTAATTATTGCTGTTATAGACCAAAACAAAAATAAAATAGTAAAAGAACTACTTAGTGCCGACATTGCATTAATAGCAACAGCTGCATTTTCAGGGGTTGTAAACATGGTAAAAAACCTACCTATAAGCATAAATAATGGTGCTCCTGGTGGGTGACCAACTTCTAAATTATAAGCAGCAGCGATAAACTCACCACAATCCCAAAAACTTGTTGTGGGCTCTATGGTTGATAGATATACAAATGAAGCAATTGCCCAAATTATCCATCCTATAATATTGTTCAGTTTTTTATATTCCATGATGTTCAGTATTATTTAAGTTCACGAAAATATGAAATTCTTGTCTAATGAAGAATAATATTTACAGTTAATGATTGTTAAAAGTTAAATTGAAGATAATTGCAACAAAATGAACACATAAATAATTGTAAAAATTTATGCCTTGAAAAAAATTTGTACAAGTAAAAAAAATTATTACTTTTGCCGTCCAATTGTCCGATGGTGTAACTGGCAACACGTCTGGTTTTGGTCCAGAAGAGTCTAGGTTCGAGCCCTAGTCGGACAACTTTTAAAACCCAATAAATTGAAAAACAGTTTATTGGGTTTTTTGTTTTTTACACTTTCTTTCCTAAATGTAAAAATAGGATTTCAATACTACCCATCAAATAATATTGTTTCTTGCTCACTTTTAGGTTAACTTTATAGCTTAATTAATTTTAATCTGCTGCTTTATGCGAAAAACAAACTTTTTTAAAACTACTTTCTTCTCCCTACTTTTATTAGGAACAGTAGTTACCGTTAATGCTCAACAACATGCTAACTTATGGACTAAAACAACCAAAGTAGCCGTAAATAATAAAATAAATACAACTACCCTCCCAATAAATTTTGATGTTTATCAGTTGGATATTGCTACTTTACAAATCTTGTTAAACCAAGCTCCGAAAAGATTTTCTCAAAACACATCAACCCTTATTTTAGGGTTTCCTACAGGAAATGGAACAATAGAAAATTTTGAAGTATTTGAAGCGTCTATCTTTCATCCAGATTTAGCTGCAAAATATCCTGAAATTAAATCTTTTTTTGGAAAAAGTACAACAACAGCTTCTACCATCAGGTTTAGTTTTTCTCCACAAAAAGGCTTAAGCAGTATGCTTTTCAGATTAGATAGAAAAAGTGTTTTTATTGAACCATATTCTACCGATTTAACCTCTTATGCAGTATATTCGAGAAAAGCAAATGAAGTAAATCAACATACTTTTGAATGTTTAACAGACGATATTGCACTAGACATGAAAAAAATTAAGCAATCCAACAATAAGGATGCAAACGACCAAACATTAAGAACTTTTTTAACTGCTGTTTCTGCTACAGGAGAATATACCGTTTGGCACGGAGGAACAAAAATATTAGCTATGGCTGCCATAAATGCTACGATGACAAGAGTTAATGGTGTTTATGAAACAGATTTTGGGATTACTATGCAGTTGGTTGCTAATAATGATGATGTGGTATTTACCAATCCTTCAACAGATCCTTATACCAATAGTTTAAATAATCAACTACAAACCACTTTAACTAATGTTATACAAGAAACAAATTATCATGTAGGACATTTATTACACCAAGGTTCTAACAACGGAAATGCTGGTTGTATAGGTTGTGTGTGTGTAAACAATCAAAAAGGAAGAGGTTTTAGTTCACATTCTGTTCCACAAGGAGATAATTTTGATGTGGATTTTGTAGCCCATGAATTTGGACATCAATTTGGGGCTAATCATACTTGGACTCATGGTGGAAATGAAAGTACAGGAGCTCAAATGGAACCTGGAAGTGGTTCAACCATTATGGGCTATGCAGGAATTACTGGAGCTTCAGATGTTCAACCTCATAGTGATGATTATTTCAACTTTTTCAACATCCAACAAGTTACTACTAATGTAGCTTCAAAAAGCTGTTATACTTCTACACCAATGGTAAATACTGCCCCTACAGCAAATGCCGGAGCTGATTATACTATTCCAAAAGGAACTGCTTTTATTTTAGAAGGAAGTGGCTCAGATCCCGATGTAGATTCACTTTCGTTTTGTTGGGAACAAGGAGATGTAGGGTTTAACTCTCAAACAAGTGTAAGTGCAACAAGTACCGGAAGTCCAGCTTTTCGCTCTAAAGCACCAACCACTTCTCCAAATAGGTATTTGCCTCAACTTTCAAGTGTAATAGCTGGTAATTTAACTACCCAATGGGAAACCGTTTCCAATGTAGGAAGAACCATGAATTTTTCATTAACTGTAAGAGATAACCTTTCAGGAGGTGGACAAAACAAAATTGATAATATGGTAGTTACTGTTGATGGTAACTCAGGTCCGTTTACAGTAACATCTCAAAATACAGCTGTTACTTGGAATGAAGGAAGCACAGAAACTGTAACATGGAATGTTGCAGGAACAAATACGGGAGCTGTAAACACTCCAAATGTAGATATTTTCTTATCTCAAGATGGAGGATATACCTACCCAATTACTTTAGCAACAGGAGTTCCTAATAATGGTTCAGCAAATGTTACTGTCCCAACAGGAAGTGCAACTACTAACGCTAGATTAATGGTAAGAGGTGCAGGCAACATATTTTATGCGTTAAACTCAACTAATTTTACTATTCAGGCTTCAGAATTTGTAATGAATTTTGCACCTGGTGCTACTAGTAATGATATTTGTGCTCCAGGAACATCAACCTATAATTTTACTTACAATACATTTTTAGGATTTAATGATGTTACTACTTTTTCTGCTTCAGGAAATCCAGCTGGTACAACTGTAAGTTTTACTCCTTCAACAGCACAAGCTAATGGTACAAATGTAACTGTTCAGATTTCAGGAATAACAGCCGCAATGGTTGGATCACACAATATTACCATAACCGGAACAGCAAGTTCTGTAACGCAATCAACAGGTATAAACTTAAATGTATTCTCAACAAACTTTACTCCTCTTAACCTTTTAAGCCCTGCAAATGGAACCGTTAATGTTTCTGGACCTTATACGTTTACTTGGCAAGCAGACCCTAATGCTGCAACGTATGATATTGATATAGCTACAGATGCTGCTTTTACAAACATAGTTGACAATGCTACTGGACTAACAAGTGCAACTTATACTTCTTTAACCCTTGCAGCTGATACGGAACATTATTGGAGAGTAAGACCAAACAATCAATGTGGTTCTGGAAGTTTTTCTTCAAGCAACTCTTTTACAACAAGTAATTGTATTACAGCTATGAGTACAAATGTTCCTGTAACCATTCCTAGTAGTAGTGCAGCAACTGTAACCTCAACATTAAATATTAGTAACTCAGGAACAATAAACGATGTAAATGTTATTGACTTAATAGGAACACATACTTGGATAAATGACTTAATAATTACACTACAAAGTCCACAAGGAACAGTAGTTACCTTATTCGACCAAATATGTAACAGTGAAAATGATTTTGATGTAAACTTTGATGATGCTGCAACACCTGGAGCTTTACCATGTCCTCCAGTTGGTGGTGGAACTTACCAACCTCAAGATGCTTTAACTGCTTTTAATGGTGAAAACCCACAAGGAACATGGACACTTACCATTGAAGATGTTTTTAATTTTGATGGTGGAAGCTTAAATAGTTGGGGACTAGAAATCTGTATGAATTCTACATTAGTAGGTGTTGATGAATTAACTAATTTTATTGATGTAGTGCTTTATCCTAACCCAGCTAATAATCAACTTAATATTAAGGGCTTGCCAAATGGAAATACGAATATTACTATTACAGATGTAACGGGTAAAATTATTTTAACAACTAATGTCAGCTTACAAACAGTTTTAGACATCAGTAATTTCTCATCGGGAATTTATTTTATGCAACTAAATAATGATGCCACTACAAAAACATTAAAATTTGTAAAAGAGTAATTTCACTACTTTTGTAGTATGAATATTAGTCTGAAATCTAAACTGGAGGAAGCAGAAAAGCATAAAAAAGACAATCAGTTATTGGTTAAAAAGCTTAAAAAAAGTAAACCAAAAAATTTAGATACTAATACACACGATGCTCATGATGCTGCTTTTGATAAAATAGACTGTCTGCAATGTGCCAATTGTTGTAAGACCACTAGTCCTATTTTTTATGATAGAGACATTGACAGATTGGCAAAACACCTAAAAATAAAGCCTTCAGCTTTTGTTGCTCAATATTTACATTTGGATGAAGTAGGTGATTATGTGCTTAATACTGCTCCTTGCCCGTTTTTAGATTATGAAAATTACTGCATGGTTTATGAAAGCCGACCGGCAGCTTGTAGAGAATATCCTCATACCAACCGAAAAAGATTTTATCAGATTTTAGATTTATCGTTAAAAAACACAGAAATATGTCCTGCTGTTGCAACTGTTTTTGAAGCTCTTAGAGAAAAATATTAATCACTATTTTTGCTACATGGATATAACAAACAAAGTAATATGGGTTACAGGAGCTTCTTCGGGAATAGGAGAGGCGTTAGTTTATGAATTAGCTAAAAGAAACTGTAAATTAATTCTATCGGCACGAAGAGAGGAGGAGCTGCAACGAGTAAAGAAAAACACTAATTTATCGGATGAACAAGTGTTGGTTTTACCAATAGATTTAGAACAGTTTAAAGATGCTCCAACATGGGTAAATAAAGCAATACAGAAATTTGCTACCATAGATATTTTAATAAACAATGGAGGAATTAGTCAGAAAAGTTTGGCTATGGAAACCACCGAAGTTGTTGAACAAAAATTTTGGAATATTAACTACTTTGGAAATGTAGCGCTTACCAAAGCCGTGTTACCTTTAATGCAACAACAACAACACGGAAAAGTGGTAGTAATAACCTCTATTTTAGGAAAATTTGGCTTACCTCAACTCTCCACTTATGCAGCAACCAAACATGCACTTTATGGTTTTTACGAATCGTTGAGATTAGAATTGGTAAAAGATAATGTTTCTGTATTGTTGGCAGCTCCAGGTTTTATTAATACCCAAGTTGCTGTAAATGCTATAGACGGAAAAGGAAATATTACCAATGAAAATAGCGATGCTCAGCTCAACGGAATGAAACCTGATGTATTTGCTAAAAATCTGGTTAACGCAATAGTAAAAGACAAACAACACGTTTATATTGGTAAAAAAGAACTCTTGACTATCCCCTTTAAAACCTTGTTTCCTAAATTATTTTATAAAATAATGCTAAAGCTAAGTAATAAAAAATAATTTTTGTAGTATTGCTAATCCTATGATTAAAAACTACTTGTTACATATCACGCTTTATAAATCTCTATTTTTAGCAAGTTTTGTTATGTTATTAATAGCTTGTAAATCAACAAAAAATGTAGAACAAACATTGGTTGAAGCCCCAAGAGAAAAAGTAGAAATAGTTGAAGAAGAGCAACCTAAAGAAGAGTTAGGAGATATTTTAACAGAGTATCTGTCTTTAAAATATCCTGATAAAATTTTTGATAAATACCTTTATATTTCTGTTAAACATCAAAAAATGTATTTAATAGAAAATGGGATAACGGTTAAAACTTATCCTATTTCTACAGCAAAAAAAGGCATAGGTAGTCATCAAAACAGTAATAAAACACCACCCGGATTACATACTGTAAAAAGAAAAATTGGCGAAGAAGTACCTTTGGGCGGAATTTTAGAAGCAAGAGAGTTTAATGGAAAACTAGCTGAAATTATTACCGACAAACGTAAAGCGGATGGAGATTATGTTACCACAAGAATTTTGTGGCTAGATGGCGAAGAAGTGGGCATTAACAAAGGCAGAAATGTTGATTCCTACAACAGGTACATTTATATTCACGGTACTCCTGAAGAGGGTTTTATTGGTCAGCCAGCTTCTCATGGCTGCATAAGAATGAAGAATACAGATGTAATAGAACTTTATGACATTATTGATGAAGGAACTCCCATCTATATTCTTAAAAGATAAGCAGGTACTTAAAAAATACTTAGGAATACTTATGAGTGTCTTAAGTGTTTAAAAGTTAGGGATTACAAAATCAAATACAACTAAGTATTTTTACTTACAACATCTCAGTATAAATACGTAAAACGTTGTTTTTCAATAAAAAATTTTTGGGTTTGTTATTTTTTTGTTTTAGCTTAGCTAACTTAAAACTTAAAAAATTATCACAATTATATAATGCCAATCATGTTTTGTTTCATATTTATTTAGGTATTTAGCTAACAAATTATAATTCAAAGAACTATGAGAACACTTATTTGTAAATCTTTAATTTGCTCTATTGCCATGCTAACTTTTAGCACCATAGCTTTTGCACAAAATGGCAATAATAATGGTAATGGAGGAGGAAATGGCAACGGTAATGCCAATAATCCTATTCAATGGAAACTAAATGGTAACCAGGCTTCAAATTCAGATTTTATTGGTACTACCAACAACCAAAAAGTAGTTTTTAGAAGTAATAATGTTGTAGCCTTAGAGATTCAACCCGATACTTCTTCTCATTTTATGGGTGATGTAATAGTAGAACCACTTAAGCCTTTAACTCCATTACCGCCTGGTGAAGTAAATTTAGTTACCGTAAACAATCAAGGTAAACTAACCAGTCTAGATAAAAGTGGATTATTAAACGCTATTTATGGCACCCAATTACAATGTATCCTTACACCTAACACACCTTTACCCACTCCTGTTTGGAGTGCTACATCAGGAATTTTATATACAGGAGCACTATGTCCTGCGAAAGTAGGTATAGGAACTGACAACCCAAACGCTACATTAGATGTGAGAGGGACAGGATATTTCACTTCTTTTTTTGGAATAAATTCCATACCTACTAACCAATATCAGTTACATGTAAATAATTCAATAGGAACAATAGCTGGAATTTATTTAAACACCAACCACCCACAAAATTGGCCCAATGTAAAATATGGTTTTCAAAATGTGGTAAACAATAGTAATACTATTGCTTATTCAGTTACAGATGCTACTACCAACCAAGATGTTTTTGTAGTTATGGGTGATGGATCTATTAATGTGAGAAGTGATATTTCTCAAAATAATAAATCATTTTTTGTTACTAATATAGTAAACAATGAAGATGTTTTTAGAGTAATGGGTGATGGAACAACTTACGCGACCAAAAGTTATTGTACAAGAAACACCTTTTCCTGATTATGTTTTTGAATCTACTTATAAACTTATGCCATTAAATGAGTTAGAAAAATACATTAAAACAAACAAACATCTGCCCAAAATGCCTACTGCAAAAGAGGTTGAAAAAAATGGTGCAGATATAGGGGAGATAAACAGATTATTAGTAGAGAAAATAGAAGAGTTGACGTTATATATTTTAGAACAAGATAAAAGAATTAAAAAATTAGAGGAACTAAAATAATGACAAAGATAATACCATATTTATTTATTTCGATTTCGATTTCGAGTTTGTCCTTATTGGGGCAAAGTGTTTCTCTATCTCATAATGATAAATATCAAATAGGAATAAATTACTCTATAAATAATACTTTCAGAGTTTTAAAAAATGATTCTAAAAATGAAAATTTTGACAATATAATTGATAGTAGAAACAATAGAGAAAAATCTTTACTTAATAACTCTTTAGGTATTAATTTCATCATTAACTTTAAGGACAAAATGTTCATTGAAACAGGAGTTACTTATTCTATCATGGGATATCAAACGAAAGAACAAGAGTTGTTATTTAGTAATTTAAGTGATCCAAGAAAAGGGTTTACTGTCAATTATTCTAATTTACCAACAACGGAAAAACTTATTGTAGAATATGCGTTTATAAAAATACCTACAACATTTAATGTAACTTTTATAGATAAAAAAATTAGTGTTTATGGTTTAGGCGGTATATCAACTAACTTCCTTTTATATAAGGAATCGACTTATGAGTGGTTGCTTCAAGATGGTTCAATTGATGTCGTAAAATCAGGAAAAAATAAATGGGAATTATATAAAACAATTAATTTTTCTGCTATAGCTGGTTTAGGATTAAAATATTCTATAAATGAAAAAATAGATTTGCGATTAACTCCAAATTTTGAATATTCGTTTACATCTTTTACTGATAGTAAAATGAAAGAATACCCTTATTCTTATGGTATTCAAATAAAATTATTTTATACATTATAAATACATTAAAATGATAAAACACTACAAAATAGTTTTAGGTTTTTATTTATTTTTCTTTAGCATAGAGTTTATAAAATCTCAGAATATTGTACCTAACAGCTCATTCGAAACTGGAATTATAAGTTTCCCTACAGATCATAGTCAAATCCCTTTTTTATATTATTGGGAAAATTTTGAGACATCAGATTGGTACTCCTCTGACCCAAATCATTATCGAGGCACTTATGATATACCTGGTACAAATGGTCAATTTAAAAACTATATGTCTGCAAAAACAGGAGATAAATATATTGGGTTCGGTCATTGCGAAGGATTACAAGTAAATCTAACAAAAACAATAAAAAAAGGGGATATAATAAAAATTTCATTTTGGTGGAGTCCTAGGAAAGAAAGAAATACTGAAATAAATTATTTTCTATCTAAAAATAAAGCTGACGCTAATATCGCACTTAATGATTGCTCAAATCCAAATATATCAAGTGAGTTTATGGGTAAGGTAATTGTTAATGCAGGAGGTACAAACCCTACTCACATTCCTGGTAATTGGTATTATTATGAGTCAGAATCTTTTAAAATAACAGATGAGGAATATACTGGTTTGTAATAAAAGGAGAAAATACGGCAGGTGCTTTTAATTCTGTTGGATATATATATTTAGATGATGTTTCTGTGTTTTCCGTTCCAGAATGTGCACATGTTTGTACTCCAAAAGAACCAGTTAATTTTTATCAAATTCAAGGTTCTCCGAATGTTTTAGCTACGGCTATGATAGGTAATTCAGCTGCAAATTGGTTTATGTTAATAGAAAATGCTTCAAACGTAGAATTTACTGTTTTTAATAGATGGGGCTTAGAAGTTTATAACTATAAAGCCTATGATCCTAGTGGGCTGAAAGATATAGGCTACAATGATTACGCATTTGAATGGAATGGTCATGATAATAATGGAAATGCACTACCTCAAGGCTTATATAATTTCAATTTAGAAATAAAGAACTGTAAATTTAAAATCGATGAGACAGCCCAACCTTTATTTATTCTATCTTGTTCTTGTACACCTGTAATCAACTATCCTTACAAAACAAAATGGTTGAAAAATTGTTGTAAAGAAAATGCTATTTTCGATAATATAACTTTCCCAAATGGATTTAGAGAGGATGTTAATGACTTTATAATGGCAGGTGTTAATAACCCAACTATTGTTGATTACGGTACTAAAGTTGATTTTTTTGCGGGTCAATCAATTGTTTTAGGTAATGGTTTTCAGTCTTATGGAAATTTTACAGCAGAAATTACACCATGTGGCTCTTTTAATATGAAAAAATTAAATCGACATAATAATTTAATTACATCCTCTCAAATCGACAGTATTTATGCAGATTATAATTTAGGTAAAGATGCTTTGTACGGTCTAAAAAATCCTACTATCTTCCCCAACCCTACTGCTGCCAGCATTAACATTACACAACTAAACAATTTTGTTGACGGCAACATTGAAATTATCAATTTAATGGGGCAGGTTATTTTTTCTCAAACTATTCAAAATCATCAAATGAGTGTTAACTTATCAGAATACAATAAAGGCATTTATTTGGTTAAAATAAGTTCGGATAAAGAGCAAGTGATAGAAAAAATAATATTGGAGTAGATAGATATTACTTAGGAGTACTTATAAGTGCCTTGAATATTTATAAGTTAAAAAAACTTCTTTGGTCTGGGGTCTATGTGGTAAAAAAATTAACATTCTGTATTCGTATTTTTTATCTTAATTTTATAGCTCTAAATTTTGATTTTACATTCATGGAGTTTTTATACTTAGCAGCAGGGTTAATTTTAGGTTTTATTATTGGTTTTTTGGTAAAAAAACTACTAAACAACAGTAATGGTAATGATGCTGAAAGCCAACAAATAATAAAAGAGCTTACCCTAGAAAATGGGAATCTTAAAGGCAGAATTGACTCATCTATTGAAGCATTTAGAAAGATTGAAACTAAAAATAATGAGCTAGAACAAAAAAAGAGCGAACTAATCTCCGAAAATGCCCGACTAACCAATGCGTATCAAAACATAGAAACTAAACTTAAAGAGCAAAAAGATGAAATAGCTCAATTGCAAGAAAAATTTACCACAGAGTTTTCATTAATTGCCAATAAATTGCTCAAACAAAATGCTACTGATTTTGCTCAAGCGAATGAAAAAAGATTGAGTGAGATTTTAAATCCGCTAAAAGAAAACATTCAACAATTTGAGAAAAAAGTAGATGATACTTACGAGAAAGATTTTAAAGATAGAACCAAGCTTATAGAGCAAATACAATCGCTTGAAAAACTAAACCAGCAAATGAGCGAAGAAGCTCAAAACCTTACCAAAGCATTAAAAGGCGACAACAAAACCCAAGGAAATTGGGGAGAATTAATTTTAGAAAAAGTACTAGAAAGCTCTGGTTTAATAAAAGATGTAGAATACTCTACACAATACTCTACTTCTAATGATGATGGCACTAGAATTATGCCTGATGTTATCATTAATTTGCCTGATGAGAAACATATTATTGTAGATGCAAAAGTTTCGTTAGTAGCTTATCAAAACTATATTAATTGTGATGATGAGGTAGAACAAGAAAGTCATTTAAAAAACCATGTGTTATCCGTTAAAAACCACATAAAAGGCTTAAGCGAAAAGCACTATATTAGTGCTAAAGGCATTAATACGCCCGATTTTGTATTGTTATTTATGCCCATAGAATCTTCTTTTGGATTAGCATTAAGAGCAGATAACGAGTTATATCAATATGCTTGGGATAGAAAAGTGGTTATTGTTACGCCATCTACCTTATTGGCTACCCTAAGAACGGTAGCTTCCTTATGGAAACAAGAAAAACAAACGAAAAATGCAATAGAAATTGCTCGTCAGGCAGGAGCACTACACGATAAGTTTGCAGGATTTTTAAAAGACATGGAAAGCATTAAAAAAGGGATAGACAATTCGCAAGAAGCCTATGAAAAAGCTTTTAACAAACTTAAATCGGGGAGAGGAAACCTGATAGATGCTACCAAAAAATTAGAAGAGTTGGGAGCAAAAACTAAAAAACAAATGCCCGAAATTTATTTACCCGAAAATCATGAAGATGAAGAACCTAATTAGTCTATTTTTAATTCTTGTAGCAGTAGTTTTTGTGGGATGTTCATCAACTCAAAATACTACTAACAGAAATGTTGCAGGAATTTATATGCCCGGAATTAATTTGCTTGACCCAGATATGCTTGCTTTTCATACCAATGATACGCTAACAACATTCCATTTTAGAATTAATTCTGCTAATATTTTATACACCAAAAAAAGAGAAGACTCTACCTTTAGTGCTAATGTAAAGGTAACTTATGAGTTGTATGAATTAGACTCCAAAACATTACTAGACAGTGCCTCGCTTAATTTTGTTGACTACGGAAATAATAAAGAAAAGAAATTTTTGGATGGCGTTTTTATGCTAAATACCTTATATGGAAAAATCTATACTATAAAAGTTACTTTTAATGATTTAAACAGAGATCAATATATCAAAAAGTCATTAAAATTAGATAAATCAAGCATATATAATGCTCAGAATTATTTGGTGTTGGATGATAAGCAAAACATCATATTTAAAAATTATTTAAAAAATAATACCACCTTTTACCTTAAAAAGAATGAATCCATAACCGACACCACTTTTGTATTAAAATATTATAAATCAGACTTTCCTATAGCAAAACCACCATTTTCTTCTAATGAAACACCTGAAGAAAAAATGACATTTTCACCTGAATTTACAGAAGAACTTACTTTTGATTCTTTACAACAATTGAGCTATGAAGTAACAGAAAACGGCTTATATTTTATCCACCCTGAAGGACAATCAACAGGTCCTACCTTATTTAATTTTCAAGATAACTTTCCTGAAGTTAAAACTGCTGAAAATATGATTCCGCCTATGCGTTATATTACCACATCAAAAGAATTTGAGCAGCTACTCGCTGCAGAATACCCAAAAGCAGAAGTGGATAAGTTTTGGAAAGACATTGCTGGAAGTAACGACAGAGCTAGAACCTTAATAAGAGAGTATTTTAAACGAGTTGAAAGTTCCAATAATTACTTTACTTCTTATAAAGAAGGATGGAAAACCGATAGAGGAATTATTTATATTATTTTTGGAATACCTAATGTTGTGTATAAACACAAAAACTACGAAAATTGGATTTATGGAGAGGAAAACAACATGATGTCGTTAAGTTTTGTTTTTCATAAAGTTGCTAACCCAATAACAGATAATGATTATGTGTTAAGCCGCTCGCCAGTTTTTAAAAACAACTGGTTTAGAGCTGTTGATAGTTGGAGAAGTGGAAGAATTTATTGATTTAGTTTAGCTTCAATTTCTTCCATATAATCAATGGAATCATCTAAATAGAAAGCCAATTCAGGAGTAATACGCAATTGTTTGCCAACTTTTCTGCCAAGCTCACCTCTAATTACACTAGCGTTTTCGTTAGCGATTTTAATCCCTTCTTTTGGCTCTATACTTCCGAAGATACTTAGGTAAACCTTAGCAAAACTTAAATCAGGAGAAACCCTTATTACAGTAACACTAACCATGGTACCTGGAAATAACTCATTAGTTTTTCCCTGAATAATTAAACTTAGCTCTTTTTGTAAAAGCCTAGCTACTTTATTTTGTCTTATTGAACTCATTGCTGCAAAAGTATCAATTAATTTTTTAAAACTATTTTTAATAACGTTTTAAACCTGGGCGGTAGATTCAATAACAAATGTAACTTTTTGGTTTATAAAATTATAAAATATTGTTAGTATTTTTGTAAGTAAATATTTGGATATATTAATGCGACATGACTAACAAGCATACAAAATTAACCCAAGCAACCGAAATGCTAAAAGCCATTGCTCAACCAATTAGGCAGCTTTTAGAAAACAACAAAAAAATGTCTGCAATAGCAACACATGAAGCACTGAACATAGAAAAATCTGTGGCTTCTCCTCACTTAAGAATATTAAAAAACAAAGGAATTGATAGTGTCCGAAAAAAATGGAAAATATTGTTTTTATTTTCTTAAACATCAGCGTTTGGCAGAAATAGTAGTATGTGTAAATAAATGTCAGGAATAAATGGAAATTATAGGTTACATCGCAGCTATTTTTGTTGGAATTACTTTAGGACTTGTTGGATCAGGTGGTTTTTTGGCATTACCCATTTTAGTTTATCTGTTTCATATTATTGATCCTGAAATTGCAACAGCTTATTCATTATTTTTAGTTGGGGTAGTTAGTTTTGTAGGTGTTTTTTTAAAAAATAAGCAAGGGTATGTAAACTATAAAACCGCTATCTATTTTGGAGTCCCAACAGTTATTGCTATTTTTCTTACCAGAAAATTTCTAATGCCCGCTATACCAGAAACTATTTTTTCAATCAACCAATTTGTAATCACTAAAAGATTAATTGTAATGTCTCTTTTAGCTATTACTATGATGATATCTTCTTACTTTATGATTGGTAATAAAAAAACAGAAAATGAATTACCCTTAAACAAAAAAAATAAAACATTAAATTTTTTAGGAGGGATGATAATAGGAAGTTTGTCCGGAATTGTGGGTATTGGAGGCGGTTTTGTAATTGTGCCAGCACTACTTAAAATAGGTAATTTACCTATGAAGATGGCTGTTGGAACTTCTTTATTAATTGTTGCATTAAATTCTGCATTTGGATTTTTAGGGAGTGTTTCTCATTTCCAAATTGACTGGAAGCTATTAATTTTATTCTCCTTATTTTCTGTTTTAGGAATGCTTATAGGTAATTATATTTCTAAAAATGTAAATGGGAAACATTTAAAATTGAGTTTTGGATGGTTTGTATTATTAACAGGAGCTGTTATTATGATAAATGAATTATTTTTTACTAATTTTTAAAACTATATATGATGTACGTAGAACAACTTTATACCGGATGTTTAGCAGAAGCTGCTTATTACATTGAATCTAATGGCGAAGCTGCCATTATTGACCCTCTTAGAGAACCAACTCCTTATGTGGAAATGGCTAAAAAACGAAATGCTAAAATTAAATATGTATTTCTAACGCATTTTCATGCCGATTTTGTATCAGGACATGTTGATTTAGCTAAAGCTACTGGAGCAACCATTGTGTTTGGACCAAATGCTCACCCATCCTTTGATTTTCATTCGGGCAAGGACGGAGAACTTTTTCCAATAGGAAATATCAATTTAAAATTGTTGCACACTCCCGGTCATACTATGGAATCTTCCACCTATTTATTATTGGATGAAGAAGGTAAAGAAAAAGCGATTTTTACTGGAGATACCTTGTTTATTGGCGATGTTGGAAGACCTGATTTAGCTGTGAAATCTGACCTTACAGAAAAAGATTTAGCAGGACATTTATTTGATTCATTAAGAAACAAAATTATGCCTCTTCCAGATGAAATTATTGTTTATCCGGCACATGGAGCAGGTTCTGCTTGTGGTAAAAATATGAGTTCAGAAACTTTCGACACCTTAGGCAATCAAAAAATTGAAAATTATGCTTTAAGAGCCAACATGACCAAAGAAGAATTTGTTACTGAAGTAACTACAGGTTTATCCTCTCCTCCACAATATTTCCCTAAAAATGTTGCTATGAATCAAGGAATAAATAAACATTATGAAGAAATTCTTGAGCATGGCTTAACCGCTTTAAAAGCTAAAGAAGTTGAGTTTTTAATGCAAGATCAAAAAGCATTGATTTTAGATGTACGCTCTCCTCAAGAATTTGCTGCTGCTCATATTCCAAATGCCATTTTTATTGGTTTGGATGGCGGTTTTGCTCCTTGGGTAGGCACATTAATAGAAAACTTGAAACAACCTATTATCATTGTAGCTCCAAAAGGTAGAGAGGAAGAAGCTGTAACCAGATTAGCAAGAGTTGGCTACGACCATTGTTTGGGTTATTTGGAAAATGGCTTAGATGCTTGGAAAAATGCAGGTTATGCTGTTGAAGCTATTCAAACTATTTCTCCTGAAACATTTTCTGAAAAGCTACAAGCTAACGATGCGGTTGTAGATGTTAGAAGAATTGGCGAAGTAAATGCCGGAAAATTAGTTCATAATAACCTTATTCATCTTTGCTTAGATGATATCAACCATAATTATACTCAACTATCAAAAGATACACCTTATTATGTGCATTGTGCTGGTGGTTATCGCTCAATTATTGCTTTATCTATATTAAGGCAAAAAGGATTTAAAAACCTTATAAATGTAGAAGGTGGTTTTAGTGGAATTAAAAATTGCGGTAAATTGCCTTGTGTTGAACAAAGTTGTTCTTCTACTGAAAGCTCTTGTTCCTCTTAAAAATTTAAGCATAAAAAAACCTGATGAGTTGTCATCAGGTTTTTTTTGTTTATTTAATCACTCCCAAAGCTTTACCCACTTTTTCAAAAGCCGCTATGGCTTTATCTAAATGTGCTTGCGTATGAGCTGCTGACAATTGTACTCTTATTCTTGCTAAATCTTTTGGAACTACTGGATAGAAAAATCCAATAGCATAAATACCTTCATCTAACAATTTGTTGGCAAACTCCTGAGCTAATTTAGCATCATAAAGCATTACAGGAACAATAGCTGAATCACCATCACGAATTTCTAAACCAATTTTCTTAACTCCAGCTTTAAAATAAGCAACATTTTGCTCTAATTTATCTCTTAATTCGGTAGAAGTTTCTAATAAATTAAATACTTCTATTGCTGCCCCTACAATTGCAGGAGATAAGGAATTAGAAAACAAATATGGTCTTGATCGCTGACGAAGCATATCAATAACTTCTTTTTTACCTGAGGTAAATCCGCCCATAGCTCCACCTAACGCTTTTCCTAAAGTAGAGGTAATGATATCTACTCTACCCATTACATTTTTAAGCTCATGAGTTCCCTTCCCTTTTTTTCCTATAAATCCTGTTGCGTGAGAATCATCTACCATTACTAAAGCATCATACTTTTCTGCTAAATCGCATATTTCATCTAACTTAGCCACATAGCCATCCATAGAAAATACGCCATCAGTAACAATAATACGATTGTGCTGAGCTTGAGCTTTTTTTAATTGCTCTTCCAAATCATTCATATCGCTATTTTTATAACGATAACGAGCTGCTTTACATAAACGCACTCCATCAATAATAGAAGCATGGTTTAATTCATCTGAAATAATAGCATCATTTTCTCCAAAAAGTGGCTCAAAAACTCCTCCATTAGCATCGAAAGCTGCTGCATATAAGATGGTATCTTCCATACCTAAAAAAGTAGAAATTTTATGCTCTAATGTTTTGTGTATGTCTTGCGTTCCACAGATAAAACGTACAGAAGACATTCCATAACCGTGCGTATCTAAGGCTTTTTTAGCTCCCTCAATTACTTTTGGGTGAGAGGACAACCCAAGGTAATTATTGGCACACATGATAATTACTTCTTCACCTGTGCTTACTTTCACCTCTGCTCCCATTGGAGTAGTAATAATTCTTTCTTTTTTATATAATCCTGCCTCCTCAATATTTTTCAATTCGGCTTGCAATTCTTGTTGTAATTTTCCGTACATCTGTGAAATTTTAAATTAAAGATTAGAAATTAGAAATTCTTGCAGTAGAATAGATTATCCACTTTTAAACTGTCATGATATCTTTTTCCTTAGCTGCAATAAGTGCATCCACTTTACCGATATAGCTATCTGTAAGTTCTTGCACTTCATCTTCGAAAGATTTGCTTAAATCTTCACTCAAGCCATCATTTTTAAGTTTCTTGATTTCATCATTTGCATCTTTTCTGGCATTACGAATACCAATTTTAGCATGTTCCCCTTCAGCTTTAGCTTGTTTAGAAAGGTCTCTTCTTCTTTCTTCGGTAGGAGTTGGAACATTAATGATAATCATTTCACCATTATTTTGTGGATTTAACCCTAAATTACCATTAATAATGGCTTTTTGAATTTCTTCCAACATGGCTTTTTCCCATGGTTGAACTGTTAACGTTCTACCATCTACAGCAGTAACATTAGCCACCTGAGTTAAAGGAGTTGAAGAACCATAATAATCTACATAAACACTAGACAACATCATAGGTGTAGCTTTTCCGGCTCTAATTTTCACTAACTGAGTGTCTAAGTGACTGATTGCGTTCTGCATGGCTTCTTTTGCAGTATCAAGAATAAAATCTAAATCTTCGTTCATAAGCTTTGTTTCGAGTAATTAATTTCAAGTTCAAAGATACAAACTCTTTGAATTAAGCAACTAGTTTATTGTCAAAAATTAATTTAACAAGCACCCAACTATAACAAATATATTAATTTCTGTTCTTCTTTTTATTAACCTATTTATTATTCGATTTGCTCTTTTGTTTTAGATAATCAATTGCATATAATAATCTTTCATCTTTTGACATTTTAATCCCTTCTTTTGTTACAGGAACTACAATGTCTGGTGTAATTCCATCCTTAGTAATTAATTCACCATCATTCTTCACCACTTTCATCCCAGTAAAAATACAGTAGTATTTATTGTAAATCCAAAATCCATTTACATTTCCATTACTACCAGCTGTTGACTGCCCTATTATTGTTCCTAAATTATAGTACTTAATCATGTCTAAGCAAGTCTCTGCAAAACTTATAGCGCTTCCATCAGATATAAAAACAGTAGGAACAGTAATTAATTTATTTGAAGGTTTAATTGTCCACCTCGTAGCTGGTCCTTTTGAGATATATTCATCTTTATTTATTGTATATAAGGTTTTATAAGGAACTTTCCAATAAGAAGATTTTAAAACAGTATCTTTAAAATGCTTAAGTATATTTACTGTTCTAGGATAACCTCGAAAATCAACTATTATACCTTTAGAAGAATTGAATTTTGAAATATTTTTCTTAAAATCGCTATAAGTAAGTTCATTAATATCTAAATAATAAATTGAATCTCTTATTAACTTTATGCCTTCTCCTTGATAAACCCAATTACTATTAGTCTTATTTCTTATAATAGTTTTTTCCTTTACAACATAGTTCTCTCTGTAAGTGATTTTTATATTTGAATTTTTCGTTCCTTTTAATATTTCATCCTCAATTCGAAAATCTCTCCATTGCTGGGTAGAAGATGATACCTGATATTTTAAAGAATCTATAAGTTTTTTTATTGGCACTTTATTAATCATCAATATTTCAACTCCTAATGAAATTTCATCTTTAAAATCTAATAAAACTTCACTCACAACTAGGCTACTATCAATTATTCTTACTTTAAAAGGTGGCAAATAATGCAAAGAGTCATCCCTATAAAAAGTTCTTGCATGTCCATCATTCAGAGTATAAGATAAATAGTTTAAAGCTTTAAATGTTCCATATTCTGTATTTTCTAACGACACAATAGTTATAGCTTTTTTCAATATAACACCCCAATCTTCCACTATATTTCTCTGATAAGGATAAAAGTGTTTATAAATATTCCAAGCAATAATTACTGCTCCAATATTATGGTGAATTTCTTCTACTTCTAATTGTTTGTTAAAATTCTTTATTTTAAATGGTTTATCAACTCCATAAGGAATATTAGTTGTAATATTTTCATATTCAATTCGATAGAACTTAATGTTGGTTTTTGGTTTTCTATATTTAATTTTCGTCTTATAGGGTTGAGTAAGCGTAATCAGAAAATCCAACAATTTTGAAGATGAGCTTATTTTTCCTTGTCCAAAACCTTCATGCTCATAATAATACTTTTTCTTTTTTAAATTAATTGTATCATTTATTATAATATTACTATTAGTAAATACTATTTCTGGAGCAATCTTCGAAAAAAAACTTTCTAAAGAATCTTTCAATTCATCATCATTCTTGCATTCAGTAACTGTTGCTAACCCTACACTTACTATATCCTCCCATAACAATGCACTTGTGTTCTTTATAGGATAATAATATTTCACATGACCGTACACATCAGCAAATACAATAGAATTATACATTTGAACACTATCAATAGAGACTTGTGAACACAATGTATTACTTAATAATATTGAAATTACAAACAAAAAACCCTTCATTTATTAATCTAATAAAAAATAAAGATATAACTATTAAATTAATTAATGAATTTAAAGTTCTATTAGATATTTACGAAAGCAAAATTAAAACTGCACTAAAGTCCCAATTTTTGAATTCTTTTCAATTACTTTTTTAAGATTTCCGGGAGTATTCATATCAAAAACAATGATAGGAAGTTTGTTTTCGTTGCACAGGGTAAAAGCTGTCATATCCATTACCGTAAGTCCTTTTTGATAAACTTCTTCAAAAGTAATGGTAGCATATTTTGTTGCTGTTGCATCTTTTTCCGGGTCAGCTGTATAAATTCCATCTACTCTAGTTCCTTTAAGAATAACATCTGCTTCAATTTCTATCGCTCTTAAACTTGCTGCTGTATCTGTAGTAAAAAATGGATTTCCTGTACCAGCTCCAAAAATTACTACTCTACCTTTTTCTAAATGTCTTACTGCTTTTCTTTTTATAAATGGCTCAGCAATTTCTTTCATTTCAATAGCAGTTTGCAAACGTGTTTCCACATCAATAGCTTCAAGAGCTGCTTGTAATGCCATACTATTAATTACTGTTGCCAACATTCCCATATAATCTCCTTGGGTTCTTTCCATCCCTCCTTCTGCTGCCTGAATACCTCTAAAAATATTTCCTCCACCAATTACAATTGCAACCTCAACACCACTTTCTACCACTTCTTTAATTTCTTTTGCATAAGTTGCAATTCTATTATTATCAATTCCAAATTGTTTATCTCCCATTAGAGATTCGCCACTAAGCTTGAGAAGTATTCTTTTATAAGACATCTTTAGATTATAAGTTTATGAGTTTGTAAAGTTAAAGTTTATGAGTTGACTATTATTTTTTAGACAAAAAAAAAGAGAAAATTTATTTTCTCTTTTTTTAAAATGTTAACCTAACATTATACGCTTGAAGCCTGTAACGGATAAATCGTTTTCAGTTTCTTTTAGTATTTGTGCAATGTTCTTTTTGTTATCTGTAATAGACTCTTGGTTTAATAAAGTATTCTCTTTTAAGAATTTTTTTACTTTACCTTCTGCAATTTTATCAACCATAGCTTCCGGTTTACCTTCAGCTAAAGCCATTTCCTTACCTAGTGCTAATTCATGGTCGATAATAGCTTTATCAACACCATTTTCATCAACAGCTAATGGGTTCATTGCAGCAATTTGCATTGCAATTTGTTTTCCAACCTCTTCAATTTTATCTCCTGATTTGTTGAAACCAACAATAGAAGCTAATTTATTTCCTGGGTGGTTGTAAGCGATAGTTGTTTCAGCTTCAATAGTTTCATAAGCAGAAACTTCAATTTTTTCGCCAATAACACCTGTTTGCTCAATAATTTTTTCTTGGATAGTAAGTGAATCACTACCAAATTTTAAATTTTTCAATTCTTCTAAAGAAGCAGGACTGTTTGCGATAGCAGCATCTAAAATAGTTGTAGCGAATTTATTGAAATCGTCATTTTGAGCAACGAAATCAGTTTCGCAGTTTACTACTACTAAAACAGCTTTTTTACCACCATTAGTAGATTTAGCGATAACTAACCCTTCTTTTGCATCTCTATCTCCTCTGTTAGCGGCAACTTTTTGTCCTTTTTTTCTTAAAATATCTATAGCAGCTTCAAAATCGCCATTAGCTTCTACTAATGCTTTTTTGCAGTCCATCATTCCTGAACCTGTTTGCTTTCTTAAATTGTTTACGTCTGCAGCAGTTATATTTGCCATTTTTATTTGATTTTAAAAGTTAAAATTATATTAGTTTAATTAGTGCTTGTCTATAAAGTCCGATTTATTCGTTATACTCGTTTTAAAAATTAGTCATTTACCAAAGTAAACTCCTAATTTTTAAAACTTCGCAAGCCTCGAACTCGAACTTTATAGTTCAATCACTCGACTTTATGTTTATGGACGGACTCTAATTAAGTAAAGAAGTAAATTATTCTTCTGTTTTAACAGGAGCTTCTTTATCTTGTTTCACTTCTTTTTCAACTTTAGTTTTTTCTTTATCTTTTTTTCTTTCAGATAATCCTTTCGTTACAGCTTCTGCAACAATAGTCATAATTTTATCTATAGAGCTTGATGCATCATCATTACCTGGAATAGCAAAATCAACTAAAGTTGGATCTGAATTAGTATCTACTAAAGCGAAAGTTGGTATATTTAATTTTTTTGCTTCAGCAATTGCAATGTGTTCTTTTTTGATATCGATAACAAAAATTGCAGAAGGCAAACGAGTTAAATCAGCGATACTTCCTAAGTCTCTTTCTAATTTTTCTCTTTGACGTTGAATTTGAAGACGTTCTCTTTTAGAAAGCGTATCCATCGTTCCATCTTCTTTCATTTTATCGATAGAAGACATTTTTCTTACTGCTTTTCTAATAGTAACGAAGTTGGTTAACATACCACCTGGCCATCTTTCTGTGATGTAAGGCATGTTGGTAGGTTTAATTTTTTCAGTAACAATATCTTTTGCTTGTTTTTTAGTAGCAACAAACATGATTTTTTTACCTGATTTGGCAATTTGTTCTAAAGCAGCACAAGCTTGGTCTAATTTTGCTGCTGTTTTGTGAAGATCAATAATGTGGATTCCGTTCTTCTCCATGAAGATGTACGGAGCCATTTTAGGATTCCACTTTCTTTTTAGGTGACCAAAGTGTACACCTGCATCTAGTAATTCTTTAAAATCTACTTTTGACATTTTTTTTAATTGTTTACATTCCTTAATACTTCAACTCTTGAGTAGCTCGACAATTTCTTTCGAAGTCTCAACAGTTTAGATACTAAACAATAATTGATTACTTGTTCGGGAAAACCGAACTTATTTATTAGTTTAATTCTAACGTTTACTGAACTGGAATTGCTTACGAGCTTTAGGTTGTCCTGGTTTTTTACGTTCAACCATTCTAGGATCTCTAGTAAGTAAACTTTCTTTTTTTAATAAAGATCTGTTTTCTTCACTAACTTTTACTAATGCTCTTGCAATTGCATGTCTAACAGCTTCTGCCTGACCAGTGATTCCACCGCCAAAAACATTTACTTTTACATCGTAATTGTCTTTTAAGTCAGTTGCTACAAATGCTTGTTGTACTTTTCCTTGTAAAACTGTTGTAGGGAAAAACTCTTTATAGTCTTTTTTGTTTACAATAATGTTTCCTTTTCCTTTTGAAAGGTAAACTCTAGCTACTGCAGTTTTTCTTCTTCCTGTTGCGTTAATTACTTCCATGGATTTTATTTAAGTTCTGATATTTTAATTTCTTTAGGTTTTTGAGCTTCTTGGTTATGTTCAGCACCTTCATAAACATAAAGGTTTCTGAATAAAGCACTACCTAATTTATTTTTAGGCAACATTCCTTTTACTGCAGCTTCAACCATAAATATTGGTTTTTTAGCCATCATTTCTGTTGCTGTACTTCTTTTTTGTCCACCAGGGTATCCAGAGAAAGTAATGTACTCTTTATCATCCCATTTTTTTCCTGTCAATCTTATTTTTTCTGCATTGATAACAATTACATTATCACCGCAATCAACATGAGGAGTAAAATTTGGCTTATGTTTTCCTCTTATTAAATTAGCAATTTTAGATGCTAATCTCCCTAGCGTTTCATTTTGAGCATCAACTAATACCCAGTTTTTGTTAACTGTAGCACTGTTTGCTGAAACTGTTTTGTAACTTAATGTTTCCACGTATCTTTATTTTGATTATTAGAATAATACAATATGTCCCCTAAAATGGGGCTGCGAATTTACGACAATTTTTTAAACCTGACCAAAAATTTAAAAAATATTTTCAATAACTTTTGGTCTATTAATGTTCATTACATTTTATAAGGCTGCAAAGTTAGGGTTTGTTTCATAAAAACAACTTATTTATTCATGTGTTTTTTATTGAATAAACAACTTTGAAAATTGAAATGTACACACTCAAAATAAACATCTTCAATTCCTAAAAAGTTTATTAAATTTATGCCAAGTTTAAGCTGAATCCAATAAAGATTAAAATGAGATATTACTATTTAAAAAATCAACTACTTTCTTTCTTAATAATATTACCAACCTTATTTTTATCAAGTTGTGATTCAAACTACAAAAGCAAATGTGTTAGAGGGAAAGAGACAGCTAAAAAAGATTTTAGACAAGGAGTTTACAAACAACCATATTCAAAGGGATTGTTTCTTAGAGATACTGAATTTCAATCATATCTTATAAAATTTGCAAAAGAAAACTATGGGATAGAAGTCTATGAATCAACAAGTGAATATGATGAACGTAAAGAATGTTACGAACAAGAAATGTCAGAGTTACTAAATAAAAAATTTCATTTTAAAAACATAACTAATATTGCATGGGATAATTATCTCTGTGAATTCCCACAAAAAAATAATCTACCAAATTTTTATTGTGATAATGTTACTATTGACTCATTAGCTTCTTTTGCAAGTGGTGTTGATGGTTTGTTTGAATATTTAAATAAGAACTTAGTTTATCCAAAACACTCTCTTGATAAAAATATAGAAGGAAGGGTTTTTGTGTCATTTATAGTAGAGGCAAACGGTAATATAAGCAATATTGAAATTATTAGAGGTGTTAGCAATGAAATTGATAGCGTAGTGGTTGATGTTATTAGTAAAATGCCTACATGGAAACCTGCCATATACAAAGGAAAAAAAGTTAACTCAAAATATATTATACCAATTAAGTTTGCAATTGACAGAGAAGATAAATAACTTTTACTTTAATTTTTTATACTGATAATTCTCGTAATTCACTGCTGCCGCAAGCGTCCACGCCATAAGTGTTCGAAACATGATTAAGTACTATTCCAAAGG
>JAVVER010000004.1:0-63636 GCA_032251145.1 Vicingaceae bacterium
AAACCCCAAAAAGCATCGTTACCAGTTGTATCCATGCAGGAAATGCCTTGTAATAACGGTCTGTTTGGCGTTTTTTAGCAAGTAAATCAAATTTGTTTTTTTGGAATAAAATCAATTAATTGTTTGAAAATCGGCTGACCGACAAACTTTTTTTCAATATCTTTGGTACTCATAACTTTGGGTTTAAGCACGCAAAGAATATGAAAAAAAAGGGCTTACTTTTAAAAGTAGCCCTTTATCTTTAAATTTTTTAGTCGGTTAGTAGTGATATTTTTTGTAATCATAAAGTGTTGGTTCAGTTTTAAGTTTTTGAGGTTTTGCTATTAGTTGTACTAATCTAACTTCAACTGAATCAATATTTTCAATACAGTCTGCTTGACCATAAGCGTCTATTGAAGTAAATGTTAAAGAACTTAATAATATGAAAAATATACTTTTCATTTTCAAATATGATTACCTAAGCTATATTGTTAAAGTATATTTATAACTTCAAATCTTATAACCTCATAACCTTATAAACTTATAAACTATTTAAACTAGCTTACTTGCTCAAAATCTTAAACTCTGTTCTTCTGTTTTCTTGGTGAGCTGCTTCTTTGTCTTCTTCAAACTTAAGTTTAGCTATTTCTGCATCGGTAATAACCAAACGAGATTCTCCGTAACCTTTAGAAACTAATCTGTCGGCAGCAATTCCATTTTTAACCAAATAGTCAACACAAGATTGAGCTCTTTTTTGAGATAAGTCTTCGTTGTATTTATCTCCACCTCTTGAATCGGTATGTGCAGAAAGCTCGATTTTAATGGTTGGATTTTCGTTAAGCAATTTAACCAAACGATCTAACTCATTTTTAGAGGCATCTCTAAGGGTCGCTTTATTGTAATCGTAAAAAATGTTTTTCAAGACAATAATACTTCCGATATCAATTTTCTTAAGTTCAATGTTTTTTTCTACTTCTTGATAAGCCGCAGATTCAGGTATGTTAAAGTTCTCCGAGTGGAACAAATAACTTTCTTTTCTAATAATCAAACCATAGTTTTTTCCAGAAGGAAGAGAAACTAAATATTTACCGGTACTTTCGTTAGATTCAAAAGTAGCTAGGGTAACGTTGGCTTCTACATCAACTAACTCAATGCTTGCACCAAGTGGTAATTTGGTTTTTTCATCGCTAATAACACCTTTAAGAATAGTAATTCTTTTAGCATCAGTATTTACTGCTTTTTCAATTACTTTTTCGCTTACAGGTTTAGCAATAGAGGCTAATAAATTATCTTCAGAGCTAATTTGCATCGGTTTTTCAGGACCTAAGAAAGTAATCATGTAAATATCTTTCTCTCCATATCCATCCGATTTGAATGAAGAATAATAACCTCTTCTACCACTTGAGTTAATAATGAAGAAAACATCATCATCAACAGTATTAATAGGATAGCCTAAGTTTTTTGGTTCGCTCCAACTTCCGTTGGCTTGTTTTTCAGAAACAAAAATATCGTAACCGCCCATACTTTTATGTCCTTGAGAAGAGAAATAAAGTGTTTTACCATCTGGGTGAATTAACACAGACTCTTCATGGTATTTGGTGTTGATGGTTGGTCCTAAATTTTGAGCAGGTCCCCAGTCTTTTAATTTTTCATCCCAATTAGTAACATAGATATCTCTATTTCCAAAACTACCATCAGGTTTATTGCTCACAAAATATAAGGTTTTACCATCGCTAGAATAACTGGCAGAAGATTCGTGGTACTTGGTATTGATGTTTTTATTCATTTTTTTTGGTTTCGACCAAGAAGAACCAATTAACTTGGTTTCATATAAGTTTCCATCACCTTTATCATCAATATAAATTATCATGCTTTGAGCATCTGGAGCAACAGCTACGGTAGCATCATGCTCGTTGGTGTTTACAGGAGAGCCCAAATTTTCTGGAGCAGACCATCTACCATTTATTTTTTTTGTGATGTAGATGTCTTCAAAATATTCATTTAAACCTAAATCTATACCTCCACCAGTAGTGGTGTTTCTTCTGGAGGTAAACATCATTACTGATTCATCTGCATTAATGATAGCACCATATTCAGGATATTTTGAATTTACTACTCCACCAAAATTATCGATAAACACTCTTACAGGATTAGCCACTAATTCTTTGGCGGTTTTACATTGGTCTATTCTTCTAACTACATCTTCTAGTTCAGCAGGGTTTTTAGCAGCAACAGCTTTGTGTTTTTCAAAAGCAGCAATAGCTTTATCAAAATCCATAGTAATATGGTAAGCTCTTCCTAAATGGTAGTGAATATCAGGAGCTACATTTGGGTCGAGTTTTAAGGCTTTTTCTAAATGAGGAACACTTTCTTCTTTATATACAGAAGAAACCAAATAGCTTCTACCAATTTTATAGTTTAGTTGAGAATTATTTGGATTGAAACTGTTCGCTTTTACTAAAAAAGGCAACGCTTCTTTATAATAACTAGCTCTTATTTTATAATCGTTAGAATTTTCATCCATAAATTCTGGCGACATTATATTAAAAGATTTTTCGCCAATTTTAAGGTTGTTTTCGGCTTCTTTAAAAGCATCTTTTTGTTCTTTAAATAGCTTTTTATCAAAAGGAGTGTCTTGTTGTGCTTTTACTGAAAAAGTGAAAATAACAACTAATAAACTGATAAATATATGTTTCATAAGATTGTTTTTAATTTAAGAGATTTAAAATGTGTTTTCGATAAGATGAATTAGTTACAAATTTGTTGAGAAAAGGCTTTACCATTTTTTAAACCTAGCTCTGCAGCTTTGTTCCAATCTTCGCAAGCTTTATCTTCTTTTCGTAGCATTTCGTATGCAATGCCTCTATTAAGATAAGCAGCAGCATAATTTTTATCTAATGAAATAGCTTTATCGCAATCTGCCACCGCACCTTCGTAATCTTTTAATTTATATTTAGCTGAAGCTCTATTATTAAAAGCATAAGCATATTTTGGATTCAACATAATGGTTTCGTCAAAATCTTTTATGGCATCTTTATAATCACCTTTTTCTAATTTGGCTAAGCCTCTGTTGTTGTAAGCAATAAAATAATCTTCTTTTAAAAAGATAGCTTTTGAATAGCTTTTAATAGCCAATTCATATTCGCCATTAGCTCTGTAAGCACTTCCTAAATTGTTGTGAGCAAAACTTAGTTTTCCATCAACCATCAACGCTTTTTCGTAATCTTTTATCGCACCTTTAATGTCGTTTAATTGCTTTTTAGCACTTCCTCTGTCATTAAAAGCATAAGCGTAATCAGGTTTGTTTTTTATAGCATTATCATATTCAGCAATAGCTTCTTTAAATTTATTGTCAAGAAAATAAATAGTTCCTTTATAATAATAAGCATCTGCGTGTGTAGGGTCAATTTCTGTAGCTCGGTTAAAATCCTTTAATGCCGCTTCAGAATTTCCTAATTCGTAATAAGAACGACCTCTTAAAAAATGAGCATTAGTAGAATCAGTATTTATTTCAACTGCTTTATCGAAATCTAAAATGGCGTTATTATAATCTTTTAGTTGAAATTTTACCGAGCCTCTATTAAAATAAGCTTTTTCAAAGGTTGGGAAAAGCTCTATGGCTTGAGTAAAACTTTCAATAGCACCATTAAAATTTTGACTGTTTACTTGGTTAATTCCAAGATTATAAATTTCCATTGCTTTTCCTTCTGAAAGTGCTGATGTATCACCAACAACAACATCCTGTGCGATTATATTTGCCGATAGTAAGATAAAAGCAAACGGAATAAATAGTTTTATTTTTTTCATATACATTAGTTTAAGAGTTTTGTAAAAATAAGTAGCTAAAATTATAATTTTTATGCCAATTTTACAAAAAAATAATGATAATGAAGATTTCTTCTAATGAATTAGGCAGTGCGGTGGCTTATTTTAAAAAAGAATTGGCTTCTTTTTATGATAAAAATGAAGTGGATAGTATGCTTTATATTTTTTTTGAGCATTATTTTGGAGTTACTAAAACAGATATTGTCATCAATAAAGATAGAAAACTTTCCGAATCGGATTTGTTGTTAGTGATTTACGCTGTTAAGGAGTTGAAAAAACACAAACCTTTAGCCTATATTATTGGCGAGTGGGAGTTTTTTGGATTGCCATTTTTTGTTAATGAACATGTACTTATTCCACGACCGGAAACAGAAGAATTGGTGCAACTAATTATAAACGATTACGATAATCGTCCACCTAATAATATATTAGATATTGGTAGTGGAAGTGGTTGTATTGCATTGAGTTTAAAACATCATTTTAAAAATACGAATGTAACTGCTTGGGATGTTTCTGATGAAGCTATTGAGGTAATTCATAAAAATGCCAAGAGTTTAAATTTGAAAATAAATGTAAACAAAGTAGATGTTTTATCGGTTACAAAAAATGATGCAAAATTTAATATAATAGTAAGCAACCCACCATACATTACTCATAATGAGAAAGCTCAAATGCAAAGTAATGTGCTTTATTATGAACCTCATTTAGCCTTGTTTGTACCCAACGAAAGTCCATTACTTTTTTATGATAAAATTGCAGCCATTGCTGTTAAACACCTTACTGAAAATGGAACTTTATATGTGGAAATAAATGAGCAATTTGGAGATGAAGTAGCTTTACTTTTCAACAAAAAAGGTTTTAAAAAGGTTGAGATAATTAAAGATGTTAATAATAAAAATAGAATGGTTAAAGCAGTATTAACCTGATTGAAAGCTTAAAATGACATGCTAACTAAATTTAAATTAATAAGTTTTTAATAAATTCTTGTTTTTTGTATTTAAAAGTCATTTTATTTTAAGTTGATAATGCTTACTTTCGTAACTTGAATTTTAGAAATAATTAATGTATAAATTTTTTAAAGAATAAATAATGAAAATAATTGTGTGTATTAGTAAGGCTCCGGATACCACATCAAAAATTGCTTTTACCGATGGTAATTCAAAATTTGATGAAAACGGAGTACAATTTATTGTTAATCCTTATGATGAATGGTATGCCTTAGTAAGGGCTTTAGAATTGAAAGAAGCAAACGGAGGTAGTGTTACTGTGTTAAATGTTGGAGATGCCTCTAATGATGCTATTATCAGAAAGGCCTTGGCTATAGGTGCTGATGATGCTGTAAGAATTGATGCTCCTACTTTGGATGCATTAGCTGTTGCGAAACAAATAGCCAACTATGTAAAGGCAAATAACGCAGACATGGTTTTGTTGGGAAAAGAAACAATAGACTACAACGGTTCTCAAGTAGGAGGGATGGTAGCAGCACTATTAGATATGCCTTATGTTTCATTAGCTAGTAAATTAGATATGAATGGAACAACCGCTACAATAGAAAGAGAAATTGAAGGTGGAGTAGAAGTGGTAGAAACATCCACTCCATTTGTATTAAGTGCAGCTAAAGGAATGGCAGAGGCTCGTATTCCAAATATGAGAGGAATTATGGCTGCCAGAACTAAACCTTTAAATGTGGTTGCTGCCACAGATGCTACTAGTGCTACTGAAATAAAAAGTTTCTCGTTGCCACCTGCCAAAACAGGTTGTAAGTATATTGATGCAGATAATGTGGAGCAATTAATAGACTTATTACACAACGAAGCTAAAGCTATTTAATAAACTATTTAAACCTTAATAAATATATGTCAGTTTTAATATATACAGATTCCGCAGATGGAACACTTACAAAAAATGCTTTTGAGGCAGCTAATTACGGTGCTTTATTAGCCAAAAAAGAAGGTAAAACAGCTACAGCAATTGTTATTGGCGAAGCTAGTGATATTGATAAGCTTGGAGCTTATGGTATTACTAAAGTTTTATATGTAAATGATGCAGCGTTAAATAAATTCGATCCACAAAGAAATGCAGGAATTATTGCACAGGCTGTGGCTAAAGAAAATGCAACAACAGTAGTTTTTGCTCACGATTATTCTGGAAAAGCAACAGCACCAATGTTGTCAGCAAAATTAGATGCTGGTATAGTTACAGGAGCAGTAGCACTTCCTGAAGGAAATACAGTAAGAAAAACAGTTTTCTCTGGAAAAGCTTTCGCAGATGTAGAAATAAAAACAGCGATAAAAATAATTTCTGTATTACCAAATTCTGTAGATAAACAAATAGGTGAAGGTAGTGTTGCTGTAGAAAATTTTGCTTGCGAAGTACCTGCAACAAGATTAACAGTAAAAGAAGTGAAAAAAGCTTCAACAGAGCTTTCATTAACAGAAGCAGATATTGTAGTTTCAGCAGGTAGAGGGCTAAAAGGACCTGAAAATTGGGGAATGATTGAAGAATTAGCTCAAGAATTAGGAGCAGCTACAGCTTGCTCTAGACCTGTGGCTGATATTGGTTGGAGACCTCACCACGAACATGTTGGACAAACAGGAATTGCAATTAGACCAAATTTATACATAGCTGTTGGTATTTCAGGAGCAATACAACATTTAGCAGGAGTAAATGGAAGTAAAACGATAGTTGTTATCAATACAGACCCTGAAGCTCCATTCTTTAAGGCAGCCGATTACGGTATTGTTGGAGATGCTTTTGATGTAGTGCCTAAAATGATAGCAGCAGTTAAAAAACTTAAAGGCTAATTTGTGAACTTTACAAAGAGGATGATTTTTTATATTGTCCTCTTTTTTTATTTTACCAGATGGATAAGATTGAACTAGAAATTATCGGACTTTCATACAGTCAAACTCAAACAGGAGCATACGCATTAGTGTTGGGAGAAACAGTTGGCAATAAAAGAAGATTACCAATTATTATTGGGGGATTTGAAGCTCAAGCTATTGCTATTGAGTTAGAAGCAATGACTCCTAGCCGCCCACTTACACACGATTTGTTTAAAAACCTTGCAGATGCTTTTAAGATTAATTTGTTAGAAGTAATTATATATAATTTAGTAGAAGGTATTTTTTATGCTAAATTAATTATTCAACAAGGTACTGAAACAATAGAAATAGATACCAGAACCTCAGATGCAATTGCACTAGCTGTTAGGTTTAAATGTCCAATTTCCACTTATGAATTTATTCTTTCTAGTGCAGGAATTATCTTAGATGAATCTCAGAAAGATAAAGATAGTGATGACGATGATAATAATGATTTTGATGAGTTAGAAAAGGAATTAGAAGATATAGATCCAAGTAAACCGCTCGATTATTCAAAAATGTCAATTACAGATTTGAATAAAGTGTTGCAAAATGCTATTGAGCATGAAAACTATGAAGAAGCTTCGAAAATAAAAGCTGAAATAGATAAAAGAAACGCTAATTAATCTTCTAACTCATTAATGATGCTAGCTACCATTACTTTTACATCTATATACAGAGGAATAATTGGTATGGTAGCACTACTAGCTATTGCATGGTTATTTAGTAGCAACAGAAAAGCCATTAATTGGAAACTAGTAGGGAAGGGGCTATTAATCCAATTTATATTTGCTATTTTGGTTTTAAAAGTAGATTTTGTTGCTTACGGTTTTGAAGTAGTTAGTAAAATTTTCACAAAAATTATAGGCTTTACACAAGAAGGAACCATGTTCTTATTCAAGAATTTTGAGTCTGGAATTATAGAATCATCACTCATAAACTTTGTAGTAATGGTATTGCCAACAGTAATCTTCTTTTCTGCACTAACTAGTTTATTTTATTATTGGGGAATTCTTCAAAAAGTAGTATATGTCTTTGCTTGGGTAATGAAGAAAGTGATGAAACTTTCTGGAGCAGAGAGTTTGGCAGCAGCAGGAAACATTTTCTTAGGACAAACAGAATCTCCATTATTGGTAAAGCCTTACCTTAACAAAATGACAGATTCCGAGCTGATGTGTTTAATGAGTGGAGGGATGGCAACCATTGCAGGTGGAGTTTTGGCAGCATATATTGGCTTTTTAGGAGGGGCAGATGAAGCGCAACAAATTTATTTTGCCAAACATTTATTAGCAGCATCGGTAATGTCGGCACCAGCAGCTGTAGTAGCAGCTAAAATCTTAGTGCCTCAAACAGAAAAAGTAAACGAAGATTTAAGCTTACCTAAAGAAAAAATTGGAGCAAATGCTTTAGAGGCTGTTGCAAATGGAACTACTGATGGTATAAGGTTGGCAGTTAATGTTGCCGGAATGTTATTGGTTTTTATTGCTCTTTTAGCAACAGGAAACTACATCTTATTTAAAGTTGGCGATTGGACAAGCTTAAATCCTATTATTGCTGCAAATACCGCTTATGATGGATTGAGTTTTCAACTTATTTTGGGTTATCTTTTTGCTCCACTCACATGGTTAATGGGGGTTTGTAAAGAAGATATGGTTTTAGTTGGTCAGTTATTGGGAGAGAAAACGATTTTAAATGAGTTTGTTGCCTATGTTTCTTTAGGAGAATTAAAAATGCAAGGAAAATTTGTAGAAGAAAAATCAATAATTATGGCAACCTACATTTTATGTGGATTTGCAAATATAGCTTCCATAGGAATCCAAATAGGAGGAATTGGAGCACTTGCACCACAAAAGAAAGCTACTTTGGCAAAGTTTGGCTTTAAAGCATTAATAGGAGGAACTCTTGCTTCTTTGTTTACAGCTGTTATAGTTGGGGTATTAATGTAGAAATTAGATGCAATTTGTAGCAAATGAATAAATTACATTAAACTTTTACATAAACAGCTAGCACAAAAAAAACATTAATATTTTGAATATTAATTTGTAAACAAAACACCGTTTGTTAACCCCCAAAACTGAGGTAATAGCAGGATTAATGGTATTTAAAAATGAGTTTGATTAGTACATTATAGAATTGGAAAAGAAACAAAATAAAAAATTGGTGGGTAAATCACTTAATCTAAACAAATGAAGATAGGGCATACAGAGGTAGAAAGTAATTTAGAGAAACGCATCTTCTTATTCTTACTCCATTTAACGGTAAATAAATAAAAAACCGAATAGCGTTGAAATTCGGTTTTTTTTATTTGGTTATGTGCCTTGTTATTTGGTTTCTGTATGGTTTGTTCCTAAATCATCAAAATCTATATCAGTAAAGTTGCTTGCAACTTTTTCAACCACTTCTTCTCCTTGTTCTAATTTAAGCTCTTTAATTTTTTCAACGGCTTCTTTTAGTCCCTCAGAAAATTTTTCTAAATCTTCTTTATATAAAAACAATTTGTGTTTCTCGTAGCTAAACTTTTGGTTGTCGCCATTAAATTTTCTTTTACTCTCTGTAATTGTCAAATAATAATCATCAGATTTAGTTGCTTTTACATCGAAAAAATAAGTTCTTTTCCCAGCTCTTACTACTTTAGAAAATACTTCATCTCTTCTGTTTTCATTGTTTTCATTCTCTTCCATCTTGTTTTAAATTTAAGTTAAACTTATTTTATACTTACAAATCTATAATTTATTACTAAAAAATAGATAATAAAATTACTATATTTTTTAATTAAATTTAATATTAATGAAAAAAATTAAAATGGGTTATAACCTGAGTTCGATTATTATTTTGAACACAGACTACTTGTAATAGTGTGATTTAACAAAAAATGATGAGGCAATATCGAGTTTTTGTAAAGCATTTTAGGTAAAAAATTACTGTTTAATTCCTTAATATGCAGACGAAGATTTTTGGAAATAGAGCAATTTGCTAAAAAAAAAAGCAGCCTTGAGTTTACTCAAGGCTGCTTTTTTGTGAAGTATAAGTAATAGGTTTACTTTTTTACTTTATCTACCACTGCTTTAAAAGCTTCAGGGTGATTCATTGCTAAATCAGCTAATACTTTTCTGTTCAGTTGTATTTCTTGTTTAGAAAGTTCACCCATAAATTTAGAGTAAGATAATCCGTGTTCTCTAACACCGGCATTAATTCTTTGAATCCATAAGGCTCTGAAATTTCTCTTTTTGTGTTTTCTACCTGTATAAGCGTAAACACCTGCTTTTTCAACAGCATTTTTTGCTACTGTCCAAACATTTTTTCTTCTACCAAAGTAACCTTTGGCAAGTTTCATAATTTTTTTTCTTCTAGCTCGTGAAGCTACTGAATTGGTTGATCTTGGCATTTCTTTACGTTTTTTGAATGTTAGTGCTGCATTGTTGCAATCTTTATACTAGTCATTCTGGTTTTGTTTACTAAATTTTTAATTTACGATAACCGATGTTTTTCAAGTTAACATAATTGAACATCTACTTAGATGCACAATTGTAATTTAATGTTTTTCTCATCAGTTTTATCTACTGTTGTGAATTTTGTTAAATTACGCTTTTGTTTAGTCGTTTTCTTTGTTAAGATATGACTTTTAAAAGCATGCTTTCTCTTAATTTTTCCGGTTCCTGTTAATCGGAATCTTTTTTTTGCACTGGAACCAGTTTTCATTTTTGGCATAATTTCAAAATTTATTTATTGGTTAATTAATTACGTATTTACTTTTTCTTTTTAGGAGCTAAGAACATTAACATTCTTTTTCCTTCCATTTTTGGCATTGACTCAACGGTGGCAACATCTTCTAGCTCTTGAGCTAATTTTAAAAGTAAAATTTCACCACGTTCTTTAAAAATAATAGTTCTTCCTTTAAAAAATACAAAAGCTTTTATTTTTGCACCTTCTTCAATAAATTTACGAGCATGATTTAATTTAAAGTTAAAATCATGATCGTCAGTATTAGGACCAAATCTTATTTCTTTCAAAACAATTCTAGAAGCTTTGGCTTTAATTTCTTTTTGCTTCTTTTTTTGGTCGTATAAAAACTTTTTATAATCAATAATTTTACAAACTGGAGGAGTAGCATTAGGAGAAATCTCTACTAAATCTAATTCTCTTTTTTGAGCCATTTCTAATGCTTTCGCAATAGGAAATACCTCGGGTTCTAAATCATCTGCTATTACTCGTACTTCTTTTGCAAGAATACGCTCGTTGATTCTGTGTTGTTCTTCCGGTTTACGAAAGTTTCTTCCTCTGTTGTTAAAGTTTTTGTTGTTAGCTATTGCCAAATTGTTAATTAATTTTAGTTAAAATTTTTATTTATTTCATCGTTGATAAGCTTAACAAATGCTTCTGTTGAAAAAGTTCCTAAGTCGCCTTCGCCATGTTTTCTAATAGATAATTGATTTGACTCAATTTCTTTTTCACCTAGAAGAATCATGAATGGAATCTTTTTTACCTCAGCATCTCTTATTTTTCTACCAACTTTTTCGTTTCTGTCGTCAACGAAGCTGCGAATATCGTAATTATTTAGCAATTCTGAAATATTTTTCGCATTTTCATTAAATTTTTCGCTAATTGGTAAAATGGCAACTTGCTCAGGAGTTAACCATAATGGGAAGTTCCCGCCACAATGCTCAATTAACACAGAAATAAATCTTTCCATAGAACCAAAAGGTGCTCTATGTATCATTACCGGACGGTGCATTTCATTATCACTTCCTTTATATTCTAGCTCAAACCTTTCGGGTAAATTATAATCTACTTGTATAGTTCCCAACTGCCAACTTCTGCCCAACGCATCTTTAACCATAAAATCTAATTTAGGACCATAAAACGCTGCTTCACCAGTTTCTACAACAGTTTTCAATCCTTTTTCGTTAGCTGCATTGATGATGGCTTTTTCTGCTTTTTCCCAATTTTCGTCAGAACCAATATATTTTTGTTTGTTTTCAGGGTCTCTTAATGATACTTGAGCTGTAAAGTCTTCAAAACCTAAAGAATTGAATACATACAATACTAAATCTATCACTTTCATAAATTCGTCTTCCACTTGGTCGGGACGACAAAATAAATGGGCATCATCTTGCGTAAAACATCTTACTCTAGTTAAACCATGTAACTCTCCACTTTGCTCATATCTGTAAACGGTTCCGAATTCGGCATAACGTATAGGCAAGTCTTTGTAAGAGCGAGGAGCTGTTTTATAAATCTCGCAATGGTGAGGGCAGTTCATCGGTTTTAATAAAAAGACTTCACCTTCATGTGGTGTTAAAATAGGTTGAAATGAATCTTCGCCATATTTTTCATAATGACCGGAGGTTACATATAAATCTTTATGTCCGATATGTGGCGTAATTACAGGAAGATAACCAGCTTTTATCTGAGCTTTTTTCAAAAATGATTCTAATCGTTCTCTAAGCATAGCACCTTTTGGTAACCATAAAGGCAATCCTTGTCCTACTTTTTCAGAAAAAGCAAACAGCTCTAATTCTTTACCTAATTTTCTGTGGTCTCTTTGTTTAGCTTGTTCTAATAACTCTAAATACTCGGTTAACATTTTCTGTTTTGGAAAAGAAATTCCGTAAACACGAGTAAGCTGATTGTTGTTTTGGTCGGCACGCCAATAAGCACCGGCAACATTCATTATTTTTACCGCTTTAATTATTTCTGTATTAGGAATATGTCCACCTCTACATAAATCGGTAAAATCGGAATGGTCGCAAAAAGTAATTTCGCCATCATTCAGGTTCTCAATTAATTCTACTTTATATTCGTTACCTTCGGCTTTGTATTTTTCTAATGCATCTGCTTTAGAGACAGCACGCATTTTAAAAGTTGCTTTCTGACGAGCCAATTCTAAAAAGTTATCTTCAATTTTTTTGAAGTCTTCTTCTCTAATAACATGTTCTCCCGGGTCAACATCGTAATAAAATCCATTTTCTATAGCAGGACCAATCGTTAATTTAATTCCTGGATAAAGTTTTTCTAAGGTTTGAGCCAATACGTGTGCAGAAGAATGCCAAAAAGCCTTTTTTCCTTCTTCCTGATCAAAAGTATATAACACTACAGTAGCATCTTCGGTAATAGGGGTAGCGGTTTCAACAGTTATTCCGTTAACTTTTGCTGAAATTACATTACGAGCCAATCCTTCGCTGATGCTTTTTGCAACATCCATAGCTGAAGATCCTTTGGCTAAATCCTTTACCGAACCGTCTGGAAGTGTTATTTTAATCATATTTACTTGTATTGATTTTTTTTAAGGCTGCAAAGCTACCAAAAATTGATTGTTTGATAGGGTTTTTAAATAAAAATACTTAATAAACATTTTGTGGTTCTTATCACATATTTCAGTCGAATTTTTTAATTCATTTATCTAAAAACTGTGTTTTAATGTTGAATTGACTACCTATCGCTTCACTTAAAATCTAACGTTATGGATTCAAATTTAATCTTGTTCCTAGTTACTGCATTGTTCCTTGGAGCTATTTTCGGAGTACTTTACATCATGAGTAAAACTATAAACCGAAAAAAAAAAAAGAAAAGAACAATTAGAGGCTTTAAGAAGACTAAGAGCATTGAAGAATAAACAAAGAGTAAAAGCCTAAGCTGATTGACTTTTTTAATTTAAATTACCGCAAATAAAATTTGCGATAATGATTTCTATTGCCAACTTTGTAAATACATAAATCTTTTAAAAAGTTGGAAAATAAAGAAAGTTATTTAACATTAAGTAACTCTTCTACAGGAGAGTATAAGGAAAAAGGTAGCAAATTTTTAGCGTATGCTTTTCCGGTTCTTTCCGAAAATTCCTTTAAAGAACAATTATCTATTATTAAAACTGAACATCCTAACGGACGACATTTTTGCTATGCATTTCGTTTGGGCATTAATGGCGAACAGTACAGGTATAGTGATGATGGAGAACCCAAAAACTCTGCTGGTTCACCCATTTATGGTCAATTACTTTCTAAAGAATTAACCAATATTGCTATTGTAGTAGTTCGTTATTTTGGAGGTACAAAATTAGGTGTTGGCGGATTAGTAAATGCTTATAAAACTGCTGCAAAAGAAGCGTTGGAAAATGGCAAAATCATCACAAAAAAACTTACTGAAAGGTATAAAATTGAGTTTACTTACGATAAGATGTCGGCAATAATGGCTTTTATCAGTCAGCACCAATTAACGGTTACCAAACAACACTTCGAGCTAACTTGCTTTGTTGAAATTGAGTTGGAAAAAACTAATGCCGCAGACATTATCGAACGATTAAGTGAAATACAAGACATTGATATAAAAAAGATCACCTAAAAAACTTACCCACAATTATAAAATTGTTGACACAAATTAGAGTTCAATTTCATTAATTGTCATCAATTTAAAAACATCTTTGATGTTTTTTGTGTTCATCTTTTATCTTGTTCTACTAATAAATTTGTGGAATAAGTGATAATTAGTGTTAGCAGCGTAATGAAATTTATTGTTAACCATTCTTATTTTTTGTTTTGCAGCTCTTCATTCTTTTTAGCTCTTTGCATTGGGTTTTCACCATATCCTCCCCAGTTGTAAGTTTTTCTTTCGTAAAGCTCAAACTTGCTAGGTTGCATTTTAGGAGGCCAATTGTTGTTGCTTAAATCAACATCTGCTGTTTCTAAAAATGGATCTAATTCAATTCCTGCTAATTCTTTTTCAAAGAAAAATACTTTAGAAACATTTTTGTGATTTGTTTTCCATATTTCAGCAGGAATTCTAACCACTTCTTTTGATCCATCGGTAAATGTAAACTGAAGAATAAGTGGCATTACTAAGCCTCCAACACTCTCGAAGCTTACCGTGTAATAGTTGTATGTTGAATTCAAAATGGCAACATCTTTTTCATTAAGGTTAGATAAGTATTTTTGATACTCTACTTTATCTATTAAATTTACTTCAAAAGGGTCATATTTATCATAAAAATCCATGATTGAAGGATCTTGTTCTTCGTAGGTTTCTTTTACTTCTTTAGCATTTCTTATTTCACCAATTCCTTTCTGCTCATTAGCTTTCATTTCTTTCTGAATAGCTTTCTCTACTTCCGGATTTTTAGAATCTATTTTAAACCATTCTACATTTTTGATGGCAATATCTACATGGTCGGTAGTGTAAAACCAACCTCTCCAAAACCAATCTAAATCAACTGCAGAAGCATCTTCCATCGTTCTGAAAAAATCTTCAGGCGTTGGATGTTTAAATTTCCATCTTTCGGCATAGGTTTTAAAAGCAAAATCAAATAATTCTCTTCCCATTACAGTTTCCCTTAAAATATTTAGTGCTGTAGCAGGCTTCCCATAAGCGTTATTACCAAATTGATGTATAGATTCTGAGTTAGTCATAATAGGAGAAATATATTCTTTATCTCCTTTCATGTAATCAACAATTTTATGTGCAGGACCTCTACGAGAAGGGTAATCTCTTTCCCATTCTTGCTCACATAAATATTGTGTAAAAGTGTTTAAACCTTCGTCCATCCAAGTCCATTGTCTTTCATCAGAATTAATAATCATAGGAAAGAAATTATGTCCCACTTCATGGATAATTACACCAATCATAGCATATTTTGTTCTTTCAGAATACGTTCCGTCTGGTTCTGGTCTTCCACCATTAAAACAAATCATTGGATATTCCATTCCAATTCTTTTAGAGTGAACCGAAATGGCTACTGGATAAGGATAAGTAATGGTGTGATTTGAATAGCTTTTCAATGTATGTGCAACAACTTTAGTACTGTATTGCTCCCAAAGTGGATTTCCTTCTTTAGGATAATAGCTCATTGCCAAACTTTTTGTACTTCCTAAATCAACAGCCATTGCATCCCAAATAAATTTTCTTGATGAAGCAAAAGCAAAATCCCTAACATTGGCAGCACTAAAACTCCATGTTTTGGTTTCATTAGACCTAGATTTTTCATTCTTTTCAGCTTCTTCCTGAGTAATGATAATTACTGGTTGCTTATATTCATTTTGAGCTGCGGAAAATCTTTTTCTTTGTTCAGAAGTAAGTACACTACTTGCATTGGTTAATGTTCCTGTTGATGCAATAACATGGTCGGCAGGAACAGTAATGTTTACTTTAAAATCTCCGAAAGGCAAGGTAAATTCTCCTCTACCTAAAAATTGTTTATGTTGCCAGCCTTCTACTTCGTTATAAACTGCCATTCTAGGGTAAAACTGAGCAATGGTATATAAATAATTGCTGTCTTCTTCAAAATATTCATACCCCGAGCGACCGCCAATTTCATCTCTATCATTAATGTTATACCACCATTTTATTTTAAACGTATAGCTTGCACCAGGCATTAATGGTTTAGGCATGTCTATTCTCATCATGGTTTTGTTAATGGTTACAGGTAAATCTTTTCCTGAAACATCTTTAACATAATCTAATTTAAAACCACCATCAAAATTATTGTGCAAATCGGCAATTTGCTTGAACGACATTTTGTTATTAATACTTCCTGTTTCTATTAGTTTGGTATCAGAATCCTGAGCTCTCATGTTTTGATCTAGTTGAACCCAAAGGTATTCCAATTTATCTGGCGAATTATTTTTGTAGGTTACCGTTTCTTTACCGTAAATTTTTTGCTCTTTATCATCTAAGGTAATATCAATAATATAATCTGCTTTTTGCTGATAATATCCATGACCAGGAGCTGTTCTGTAAATGTTAGGTGTAGCAAATTCTTCTTTTAACTGTCTGAATTTGTTTTTATTGGTGTTTTCTTGTGCGTTAATAATACTAAATGCACACGCTAATACTAAGGCTAATGTAATTCGTTTCATATGTGTTTTTTTCCGTTGAGCTTACACTCAACGCTTTTAAATTACGCTCCGTTGGAGCTTTTGTTATTACTTACTTTTTTTTCTGACTCACCCCCAAATTATCCTGAGATAACTTCTTCCCTTCTCTTTGAAGAGAGGGGGCAAGTGGGGGAGTTATATAATCTTTCTTTTAATATAAGAAGTTTTTACTTATAGTTGTTTCATTCCTGTTTTATTTGATGTTTTTCTGATTTTTTATAGTCGTTTAATCTAAAATTAAAACGTTGTTCGCCTACTGTAAGGTAGATGATGTTTACATGCTCTTCAAAATAATTATTTAAGATGGTTGATTTTATTTCTACTGAACTTATTGAGTTTACTGGCGATGAAGTAAAGTAAACCAAGATATCATCATCTGCTTTCACTTCTTTTCCGAAAAAGTGAATGTCAACAGTTTTATCGTTTACCATAATTTCAACATGTTTTTTGATGAAATTAAAAATGATTTCATTGGCTTTTTCATGCTCTTTTTCGGTGCCAAGATGTAATTCTGGATGACCTTCTTTTTCAAGGGCATATTCCAAATCGTGACCAATAAACTTAATAGAAGCTTCAAACAATTGTTCTTTTTCGTTGTAGTTAATTTCTGTAATAGATACATAATACTTATGCGGTACAAAACTGACCAAAAGTACTACTAATGCTATATAAATGAAATTCCTCATAAAAAATGAAGTGCTAAATTAAGCATAATGTTATAAATATAAACACAAAGCGTTTTTGTGTTAATTTAATACTGCTAATGCTTTTTCCATAGCTGCATCTAAACCGTTTAGGTTGACACCACCTGCTGTTGCAAAAAATGGTTGTCCACCACCACCACCTTGCATTTCTTTTGCCGCTTCTCTAATAATATTACCTGCATGTAATTTTCTTTCGGTAGCTAAACCATCAGAAATGGCAATGGTTAAGTTAGGTTTTCCATTAATTTCGGCACCTAACACCAAATACAAATTATCTATTTGAGCTTTTAACTGAAAAGCCAAATCTTTAATGGTTGCCGCATCAACAGCAGTTAATTTTTTGGTAATTACATTTACGCCATTAATGTTTTTTACTTCATTTAGCAATTCTTCTTTAATGGCTTTTGCCTGCTCTTTGCCTTTTTGCTCTTCTTCTTTAAGCATCGCTTTTTTGATGTTATTCAATTCATCAATAATAGCCGCATCTAACTTAATTTTTGTAAAATCTACAATAGCATTACTCAACACATCTATTTGTAGCGAACCATTTGAAGGAGAAATAATGTTTAAAACAGGCATATCGCTTACTTTAACATATTGTTGAAGCAAGTTGTTTTGAACAATATTTATTTTGTTAATAATTTCATCACTCACTAATCCTGATAGTGGATGTTTGGTAATGGTATCTATTTTTTCTTTTAAATAGTTCGCTGCACCTTTTGATGTAACTGCTTCAATTCTTCTAATTCCTGCTGCAACAGAGCCTTCAGAAGTGATTTTAAACAACTCAATATTTTGAGTGTTGTTTACATGAATTCCTCCACACAATTCTTTTGAATCTCCAAACTGAATCATACGCACTTTATCGCCATACTTTTCTCCAAACAACATCATAGCTCCTTGCTCTTCAGCTTCTTCTATCGGAATTTCTCTGTGTTCGTTTAATGCAATAGCAGCATTAATTTTTTCATTCACAAAGTCTTCTATTTGTTGCAATTCTTCTTCACTTACTTTTTGAAAATGAGAAAAATCGAAACGTAAATAATCGGCATTTACCAACGAGCCTTTTTGTTCTACATGCGTACCCAAAATTGTTCTAAGTGCTTGGTGTAATAAGTGCGTTGCAGAGTGATTAGCAGCGGTTAGTTTTCTATCGTTACTAACAACAGCTTTAACCGATGCAGTAACATCTTCAGGCAATTCTTTAGTAAAATGAACAATTAAATTATTCTCTCTTTTAGTATCTAAAACAGATATTTTCTTACCGTTTACTTCTAAATAACCTTTATCGCCTACTTGTCCTCCACCTTCCGGATAGAATGGCGTTTTTGCTAATACCAATTGATATTGTTCTTTATCCTTAGCTTTAATTTTTCTATAGCTTACAATTTTTGTTTCACTTTCTAAACTATCGTAACCAATAAATTCAGTACTTGAAGCATCTTGAACAGTAACCCAATCTCCAGTTTCAATTTTGGTAGCAGCTCTGGAACGATTTTTTTGTTCTTCTAACTCTTTGTTAAAAGCGTCCATATCCACTTTAAAACCATTTTCAGTTGCCATCAATTGAGTTAAATCTATAGGAAAACCAAAAGTATCATACAATTCAAAAGCAAACTTCCCATCAATGGTTTTTGATGTTGCTGTTGCAATATAATTTTCAAATCGAGAAATGCCTTTATCTAGCGTACGCAAAAAGCTATCTTCTTCTTCTTTAATTACTTTAGTAATAATTTCTTGTTGATTAACCAATTCAGGAAAAAATGCTCCCATTTGTTGAACTAAAATTTCTACCAATTCATAAATAAAAGCCTCTTTAAGGTTTAAGAAACTGTAACCATATCTGATAGCTCTTCTTAAAATTCTACGAATAACATATCCTGCTCCGTTGTTAGAAGGCAATTGTCCATCTGCAATAGAAAAAGCAACCGCTCTCACATGGTCGGCAATAACTCGAATAGCTACATCGGTTTTATATTGTGTATCTAATGAGTTCTTATAAGGAATACCCGAAATTTGAGCTATTTTGTCGGTTAATGGAGAAAAAACATCGGTATCGTAATTCGATTTTTTACCTTGCAACACCATTGCCAATCGTTCAAATCCCATTCCTGTATCCACATGTTTGGCAGGAAGTGGTTTTAATTTTCCATCAGCCATACGGTTAAACTCCATAAACACTAAATTCCAAATTTCAATAACTTGCGGATGGTCGTTATTTACTAAGTCTTTCCCAGAAATTTTAGCAATTTCTTCATCACTTCTAATGTCCACATGAATTTCAGAACAAGGCCCACAAGGACCTGTATCACCCATTTCCCAGAAGTTATCTTTTTTATTGGCTTTTAAAATTTTATCTGTTGTCAATCCGTTTTTTTCTAAGAGCTCTTTCCAAAGCTCAAAAGCTTCCGTATCTTCAGGAGTTCCATCTTCTGCATCACCTTCAAAAACAGTAAAATATAATCTGCTTTTATCAATTTTGTAAACCTCTACCAACAATTCCCAAGCCCATTCTATCGCTTCTTTTTTAAAATAATCTCCAAAACTCCAGTTGCCTAACATCTCAAACATAGTATGATGATACGTATCAACACCCACTTCCTCTAAATCGTTGTGCTTACCCGAAACACGCAAACATTTTTGGGTATCAGCAATTCTTTTATCCACAATAGGAGAATTGCCTAAGAATAAATCTTTGAACTGATTCATTCCCGCATTGGTAAACATTAAAGTAGGATCATTTTTAATAACCATTGGAGCAGAAGCTACAATTTTGTGGTTTTTTTGTTTGAAAAACGTTAAAAAAGTTTCACGAATTTCTTGAGACTTCATAAATATAGAATTATATAATTAATTGATAATGATTGTCTTTAATCTTTTTAATGCTTTTAAAAAATGTTAAAAAACTACTAAAAGCAGCGATTTTAAACCATGTAAAGGCATTTTTGTTATTTTTGTCAAAACTACATAATTTTTTTCGTTGGAGATTCTCAAATAATCAATGAAAAAAAGAAATAAATGGCAAAAGTTAAATACAGATATAATCCACATACATTAAGCTATGATAAAATAAAGCTTACTTGGCGTCAGAAATTGTCGAGGGCTTTTTATTTTTTAGGAGCTAGTTTGGTTTTTGGTGTAGCCATTTATGCGGTTACCTATTCTTTTGTAGATTCTCCAAAAGAAAAGAAACTTAAAATTAGAAATGCCGAGTTGCTTGCTCAATATGAATTATTGAACAAAAAATTAGAAAAGCTAGCTGTTGTTGTTGAAGATGTTCAAAAAAGAGACGATAATATTTACCGGGTAATTTTTGAAGCAGAGCCTATTCCCGCAGAAATTAGAAAAGCTGGTATTGGTGGGGTAAATAGATATGAAGAGTTAGAAAATTTTTCAGATGCTGATTTGATTATTTCTACAGCTAAAAAAATAGACCAACTTTCCAAACAGTTATATATCCAATCTAAATCTTTTGATGAAGTTTTTAAAATGGCTAAAAACAAAGAGAAAATGTTGGAATCTATACCTGCAATTCAACCTGTACAAAATGAAGATTTGACTAGAATGGCAAGTGGTTACGGTATGAGAACACACCCTATTTTAAAATATACTAAGTTTCATGCAGGAATGGACTTTACAGCTCCAATTGGCACACCAATTTATGCTACAGGAAAAGGGACAGTTATTCAGGCAGATAACAAAGCGAGTGGTTATGGAAATCACGTTAGAATTGACCATGGTTATGGCTATATTACGTTGTATGCACACATGAGTAAAATAAAAGTTAAAGAAGGAGAAAAAGTAAACAGAGGTGATATTATTGGTTATGTAGGAAATACAGGACTATCTGCAGGACCTCATTGTCATTATGAAGTGAGAAAAAATGATATACCTGTAAATCCAGTAAGTTTTTATTTCAACGACTTATCTCCTGAAGAGTTTGCTAAAATGGTTGAGCTATCTAATGCTCCAACACAATCTATGGATTAAACTCATTGAATTTAATGCTCCAGTAAAATTAGCACTTACAATGTAAGTTTGTTTGAAAATTTAATTTGTAAGGATTTTAAGCAACTTTATAAAAAAAAAAGTGGGAGTTTGAAAAGTTAAGACACCTTTCTTGTTGCATGATTTCTCTAAAATTATTAACTTAGAGTTTTTAAAACACTACACCAATTATTTGTGGTAGTTTATAATAATAAAACTAGCGAACATCCTTAATTATTTTCGGAAAATATTTTTGATAAAACACCCTTTTTAAAGTGGTACTTATGATAAAATGCCTTGTAATAAAAGTTTTATGGAAATCTGAATTTTATAATAATAATCGAACTCAGGTTAAAAGATTGGCTTAAAGTGTTAGGTGATTTAAAAGAAAAGATTAATAATTAACAATGCTGGTGGATGTTAAAAAGAGTTAGCATCTAATAATTAATAAAAAATTAAGGAAGAATTATTTTCAAAAAAAACCTAAACTTGTAATCGAATTTTAAACATAAATTTAACTGGTAAATTTTATTAGAATAAGACCTATAAATGAAATTTCTTTATAAATATACAATATCAGTAGTACTCTTTTTAATTGGAGCGTATTACATTTACCAACCATCTATTTATTCTTGGGGATTTTTCGGGCATAAAAAAATTAACCGAATGGCAGTTTTTACTTTGCCGCCCGAAATGATAAAATTCTACAAAAAAAACATTGAATACATTACCGAACATGCTGTTGATCCAGACAAAAGGCGTTATGCCGTTGAAGGTGAAGCTCCCAGACATTATATTGATATAGATCATTATGCTGAAGACGGGCAAGATCCTTTTGAAGTAATGCCTAAAAAATGGTTTGATGCAATAGATAAATTTACCGAAGATACTTTACAAGCTTATGGAATTGTTCCTTGGCATGTTAATTATATGGTAATACAACTTACCAAAGCATTTGAAGCGAAAGATTACGATAGAATTATTAAAGTTTCGGCAGATTTAGGGCATTATATTGGCGATTCGCATGTGCCGTTGCATACTACTAAAAATTACAATGGACAATTAACCAATCAGAAAGGAATACACGGTTTTTGGGAGTCTCGTTTACCCGAGTTAAAACACGAAGAGTATGATTACTTTGTGGGTAGAGCGAAGTATGTTGATGATGTATTGGAAGATGTTTGGAGTGTGGTAAAAGTTAGTTTTGCAGCTAAAGATTCTGTTCTGGGTTTTGAGAAACAATTGAATGATGAATTTCCTCAGGATAGAAAATACAGTGTAGAAAATAGGGGCGCAGCTTTAATGAAAGTGTATTCTGAGGAATATTCTGATAGATACCACGAAATGCTAAATGGAATGGTAGAGAGACGTTTAACAGCTTCTATTGTAAAAGTAGGCAGCTATTGGTATACGGCTTGGGTAAATGCTGGACAACCTAATTTAGATGAATTATTAGAGAGAAAGCCCTCTAAGAAATTTATTGAAGAAGCAGAGGAATTAGACAACTCTTATAACAGCAATAAAATTAAAGGTAGAGAACACGACCATTAATTGTTTAGGGCTTACTTTTTCTTAAATGTAAACTCTTCCACCCATTTTTTATCCCCACTGTGTAAATTGAGTTTTATAGTTAATTCCATTTTTTTTAAATCTCTTTGTGTTATTTCATAACGATTCTTTGAATAATCATTAAATTCTATATTATCATCTAATAATACGGTATTATAAAACTTGTCTTGTAAATAAAATAGTTTATAATAATAAACAGTCCATTGATTCATAAAAGTGCCGTTCTAATTTTTTACGATCTTATTTTTTGAAATTATTGCATTCTCCGAAAAAGATTCTTTATAATCTTTGTAATATTTGTTAATATATAATTGATTATTAAACTTCAATAACTGGATTTTGATGTTGTCTTTATTGGCTTCAATATAATCATAATCGATAAAAAAATCATCAGATTTATTGTAAGAAGGAAAAAAATCGCTTGTAACTTTCGCTTCCACAGCTAAAAAATTAGATTGATGATAATTATACCATATATAACATAATCCCAATATTAAAATAATTGTAGAAGATAAGATTAAAAGTTGTGACTTCAAGAAAACGATATTAATTTAACAATAAATAGTTTACAAAAAAAGCTGTCGCAATCGGACAGCTTTTTGTATAAATTTATGAAAAGAAGCTTATTCTTCTACTTCAATCATTTTGAAAGGAACATTAATGATAGCCTGATAATCTTCACCTGCTTCTAACATATCCTCATCATCTTCTTCGTAATACCAGTTAATGATTACTTCGCTATTGCCATTAATTGCTTCTAATTTCTTTAAAACATCCAACACACATTTTGAAGAACTCGTGTTGAAATATTCCAATTGAATATCAACAGTTGTTTTAGTTTGTGGACTATTATTATAAGCATCTAATCCTTCAATTAAAGGCTTGTAAAACTCTATTGAGTTTTCAGGAATTGATCTTCCTCTTAATAACAAATATCCTTCACCAGGTTTAAATTCAATGGTTGGTGTTTTTGGTGTTCCTTCTAAAATTAATACTTCCATATCTCAATTTATTATTTATTTAACTTTTTCTTCTTTTTCTTCTTTGTTTTTGTTTTGAGCAACTTTTACATTTAAACTAAAAAAGGTAAGTTTATCATCAACATTATCAAAGCGGTATTCTAATTTTTTTCCAGATTTTCTGGCAATGTCAATCATTCCCAGACCACCGCCTCCTTTAGAAGACATTTCTCCATTATTTAAAACTTCTTTATAGTAAGTTTTAAGTTGCAAGCTATCCATAGCATTAATTGTGTCTAACCTTTTTTTCATAGGTTCAACATTTTCTCTAACCATATAGTTACCTGTCATAATAGAGTACTCTTCGTTTTGTTTTTTTATCATAAACAAAGCACTCTTTTCATTAATAGGAGTGGTTAAATCATCGTTTTCTAGGTGGTGGTAAAGGTTTTGTAAACATTCTACTAAAATGTTGTAAACTTTTTTCTTTACAATGGGAGGTTCCTCTAAGGTATCCATCTTAGATTCCATTATTTGTAAAATAGAAGTTAGCAAATCGGACGTAACTTCACCTTTAAAAGAAAGCATAATATTACCTTCTTCCATTTTAGTATAAAAATCGTGTATATTCTCCATCAACTAAAATTTTCGATTCCAAAGATATTAAATCAAACTAATTTATCAAGTTTTTTTAATATAAATTTAAATTTTATGTAAAAAAAAGGGCAATTAGTAGCTAAAAAAAAATAGTTCAGCGAAACGAATCCATCTTTTAGACTTTATACTTAAATTAGTGAGTAACTAAAAACTTATATAAAATTAGTATTTTTTACTACATAGATTAATACTTTTGCTTACAAATTTTAATAATGGAGAAAACTTTAGATAATAAAAATTGGTTTGAGGCTTGGTTTGATACTCCATACTACCATCTTTTGTATAAAAACAGAAATTTTAAAGAGGCTGGTTTTTTCATTAATAATTTAATAGATTATTTAGCCCCTCCAAAAGATGCTTTTTTTCTTGATGCCTGTTGCGGAAAAGGAAGGCATGCACTTTATATGAATCAGCTTGGTTTTACTGTTGATGCTTTTGATTTATCGGCTAATAATATTGAATATGCTAAACAATATGAAAACGACAAGCTGCATTTTTTTAAAAATGATATCAGACAACCATTAAATCAACATAAATATAACATTGTGTTTAATTTGTTTACCAGTTTTGGTTATTTTGATAGTGAAGAAGATAACATTCAGGCTATTAAAGCCCTATCGGGAAGTTTAAAAAAAGATGGCGTGTTGGTAATTGATTTTCTTAATGCCCAAAAAGCCATTGAAAACATGGTAAGTAAAGAGGAAAAAAAAGTAGATAATTTAACCTTTAAAATTAAGCGTAAGGTTAAAGATGGTTTTATTGTAAAACAAATTTCTTTTGAAGATAAAGGCAGAAAATTTAGTTTTGAGGAAAAAGTTAAAGCACTTTATCAAAAAGATTTTATAAATTACTTTAATCTTGCAGGGTTAAAATTAATTAAGGTTGCTGGAGATTACCAATTAAACGATTTTGATATCCATACATCTGACAGACTAATTCTTTTTGCTAAAAAATAAACGTATGGAAACGAGTTATACTTATCTTATTCTTTTTTTAGCAGCTTTTTTAAGTGGCGGAATTATGGTTGTTGTAAAGCCTAAAATGGGTTTGTCGCTAAAGTTATTACTATCGTTTAGTGGTGCGTACTTATTGGCACTTTGCTTTTTACATCTTATTCCCGAATTGTATGTGGAGCCATCTTTTCAGGTAGGACTTTTTATTTTAATTGGTTTTGTTTTACAATGGTTTTTAGAAGTTTTCTCAAAAGGAATAGAACATGGTCATTTTCATACGCATCCACATGAAACTAAATCAGTTTTTCCCTATGCTATCTTTTTAAGTTTATGGTTGCATTCTTTTGTGGAAGGAATGGCACTTATAGAGCCGGAACACCATCACCATCACGACCATGAAAATTCTTCTTTATTATTAGGCATAGTCATTCATAAAATTCCTATAGCCATTGTGTTGGCATCCTTATTATTAGCTCAGGTAAAAAACAAAATGATTATCATTAGTGGAATACTAATGTTTGCTATTTCTGCTCCGTTAGGTTTGTATTTAGGTCAATATTATGGAAGCTTATTTTTAGCAGATATAACGGTGTTAATGGCCTTGGCAGTAGGTGTCTTTCTACATATTTCTACTACCATTTTATTTGAATCTACCGAAAATCATAAATTCAACTTTAAAAAGTTCGGGGTAATTATTTTAGGATTTATTTTGGCTATTGTTACGCTTTAGAAATTAAAAACAAATCACTTCTTACTAGCATCAAACAAAATGGCTTTTTCTTCTTTAGTAAGGCTGTCATAACCTGATTTAGATATTTTATCTAAAATAGCATCAATCTTTTGCTGGTTAGCTGCTTTTTGAGCATTATAAGCAACATCAGATTTGGTTTTTCCTGGATTTTTATACACCACCTTCATTTTTCTTTTGGAAGAAAATAAATAAGCAAAATAGTTGAGTAAACGATTAACTCCCACAGTAATGTCTTTGCCACTTCTTAAACGATAAACAAAATAAAAACCGAAAAAAGCTCCCCCTAAGTGGGCGATATGTCCACCTGAATTGCCTTGCGGAATACTAATAATATCCATAATAACATAAAACAGTGCAATGTATTTTAGCTTTACGTTTCCTATAAACATTAACCTTACCGTATAGTTGGGAACATAAGCAGCAATAGCAATTAAAACTGCCATTACAGATGCTGAAGCTCCTAAAGCTAAAGCTCCTGAAACAATTCCATTGAACACAGGAAAAACATTGAAGGCAAGAATATACAACAATCCTCCTGAGATTCCACCTAAAATATAAGTGCCAATAAGCTTTTTAGCATCTAAAAACTGTAAGAAAATTTGTCCGCCAAAATAAAGTATAAGCATGTTGAAAGCTAAATGCAAAAAGCCTTCGTGTAAAAACATGTAACTGATAATTGTCCACGGTTTTAAAATTAATTGACCAAGATCTGCTGGGAGTGCTAACCAAGAAGCGACCATGCTACTACCCGAAACACCTGTAAAAAAGTAGATGAGTAACCCAATAAGGTGTACCAAAACAAAAACAGCTACATTAATAAAAATAAACTTTATTAAAGCCGTTCCTGTTTTATACTGATGTTTTAAATCGTTTATAATACTCATAATTTAATCTTCTTATGTCCATAAAGTCAAGAGGCTGAAGTATAATGTCCGAGTTCGAGGCTTTCGCAGTTTTGAAAATCAAGAGTTTACTTTCGTAAATGACTGATTTTTAAAACAAGAGTTACGAAGAAATCGGGCATTATAGACAGACTCTAAATAGTTAATAAAACTTATTCCTATCAGCCTTCCAATATTTTATAAGGATAAACCCGAACAACATTCCGCCTAAATGGGCAAAATGAGCTACATTATCGTTAGGATTGTTAGCAAAACCTGCGTACAATTCAAATATTCCATAAAAAATTACAAACCATTTAGCTTTAATCGGTATAGGAGGGAAGAGCAACATTAATTCTGTATTAGGAAACAACATTCCAAATGCCAATAAAATTCCAAAAACGGACCCCGAAGCACCAACAGTACCTATGTTGAACAATATATTCACTTGTTGTGATATTGGGTCAGTAAAATATTTTCTTGATTGTATAATGTCATACCCCTGACTAATAATTAACTCCATTTCTTCTTGACTAACTAAGTCACGAAGTGGGATTAACCTCACATAAGCTACAATTAACTGAATAATTCCGGCGCCAATTCCAGTTGCCATGTAGTAAATTAAAAACCTTTTTGGTCCCCAAACTTGCTCTAAGACTCTACCAAACATCCAAACAGCAAACATATTGAAGAAAATATGCATTACACTCCCGTGCATAAACATATAGGTAATCAATTGGTGAGGATAGAACTGATTACTCTCAATATAATGTAGTCCTAAATAGCCTGTAATGTTAATGCCTTGTTGTTCTAACAAAACAGTACCTAAATAAAAAAGTACATTAATAATAAGTAGGTTTTTTACAACAGGCGGTATATTTCTGAATAAGCTTTCAAACATGCGTTTTAATATTGGAATTGATGATTAAGGTCATCTATGTTTAACGTAATAATAATAGGTTTTCCGTTAGGTAAATGGTAGGGCATCTGACAAGCAAAAAGCTGTTCTACCAAGCTAAGCATTTCAGGTTCAGATAATGCTTGACCATTCTTTTTGGCAGCACTTTTAGCCATTGCCATTGCCAACGCTTCGAGGTGAACTAACTTAAAAGTACTTTGTTGTATTTTAAATTGCTCAATAAACTGCTCGAAAGTAGTCAACAAGTTTTGATTAGCAAATTCGTTAGGAACACCATTAATAACAAAAGAAGTTCTGCCAATAGCATCAAACTGAAAGCCCATTTTTTTAATATCGTCAGCCATTTCATTCAGCACTTCAGCATCTGCATTACTTAAATCTATCGTTTCCGGAAAGAGCAATTGCTGAGAATTACCTTTACCTTGCTCTAAGTGCGATAAAAATTGTTCAAACAATACTCTTTCGTGAGCTCTTTGTTGGTCAATAAAAAAGTAGTTCTGATTAAGTTGAGTAAGAATAAATTTTTGATGAATTTGAAGCACAGTTGTTTTACTAACCTGAGTTTCTTCATCCCAATTGGGCGAAAAAGTCTGAGATTCGTTGTTTTTTTCGGATGGTGATGTTCCGTTATTAGCATCTAAAATGGTCTGAGTGTCTTTTTCAAAATCATTAAAAAGACTATCCCAATTTTTGGTGTTGGGCTTTTCAAAAGCAGGTTTAGAGCTTTCTTTTTCTTTATCAAAAGGATTAAAATTAGGGTTTACTCTAATGGTAGGCATTTTTGCAGCCTCTTTGTATCTAGCCAACGGAATATCAAAACTTTTTTCCTGTTCAAAATCTAAGGTAGGCGAAATATTGTTTTTTCCTAACGCTTGTTTAATGGCGGTTCGTAATATCGCATAGATAGAACGTTCATCTTCAAACTTAATTTCGGTTTTAGTTGGATGAATGTTGATGTCAATTTTTGACGGATCAACATGTAGGTTAATAAAATAAGATGGAAATTGGTCTTTGTTTAAGAGTTGGTCGAATGCGCTTTGAACAGCATGATTAAGGTAGGCACTTTTAATAAACCTATTATTGACAAAGAAATATTGTTCGCCTCTGGTTTTTTTTGCAAACTCTGGTTTGGTAACAAATCCGTCAATGGTTACTATATCTGTTTGCTCGGCAAGAGGAACTAATTTTGTATTGTACTTATCTCCAAAAACCGCTACAATTCTTTGTCTTAAACTTCCTGTGGGTAAATTATACACTTCATTTCCATCATTATACATGCTAAAAGCAATATCATGATGAATAAGTGCCACTCTCAGAAATTCATCCATAATGTGTTTCGTTTCCACACTATTAGATTTTAAAAAATTTCTTCGGGCAGGTACATTAAAAAATAAGTTTTTTACCGATATAGAAGAGCCTACGGCACAGCTACAAACTTCCTGACTTTTAAACTCACTACCTTCAATAATTAGTTGAGAGCCTAATTCAGCATCTTGTTTTCTTGTTTTTAGTTCTACATGAGCAATAGCTGCAATAGAAGCCAATGCTTCACCTCTAAAACCTTTGGTGTTAAGACAAAACAAATCATCGGCAACTTTAATTTTAGAAGTAGCATGACGTTCAAAACTTAACCTGGCATCGGTTTCCGACATTCCCGAACCGTTATCAATAACTTGGATAAGGGTTTTTCCGGCATCTTTTATAGAAAGACAAATATTGGTAGCTCCAGCATCTATGGCATTTTCCATCAACTCTTTAACAGCCGATGCAGGTCGTTGTACTACTTCTCCGGCAGCAATTTGGTTTGCTACATTATCCGGTAAAAGTTGTATAATATCTGCCATAGTTTTTGCTAAGTTTTGCCGTCAAAATTACTAAGAACAAATGAGATTTTACCTATGCTTTTTTAGCGAATAGTTAACAATTTTAAATTCTACTAAGATTGCATTTAAGGTTTTTTCTAAATAGTTTTTAAATAGATTTTCCTTCTTTATTAAAACCGTTCGTGATTTTAAAAGTATTTTTGTGCGTTGAAAAAATTAAAGCATTAACCATTTATGTTAGTAGTCATTTCTCCTGCAAAAAAGCTATCAGTTGAAGGTAAAAAAACAAATTGGATTACGGAGCCTCAATTTGTAGAATATTCGGAAAAACTAATAAAAGAATTAAGGAAATATAGTCCTAAAAAACTCCAACAATTAATGTCTATTAGTGATGATTTAGCTCTGCTAAATGTAGAAAGATACCAACAGTGGACTGCCAATCATGATACTGAAAATACCAAACAAGCAATGTTTACTTTTACAGGAGAAGTGTATGCCGGATTAAATGCTACTTCTTTCAAAAAAAATGAATTGGAATATGCTCAAGAACATTTAAGAATTTTATCGGGTTTGTATGGCGTATTAAAACCGATGGATGCTATTCATGCTTACCGATTAGAGATGGGAACAAAATTAAAAATAGGTAAAAAAAGTAATTTGTATGAGTTTTGGGGAGATACTATTGTTGATGAGATTAATAATACGCTAAAAGCTAATGACGATAAAGTATTGGTCAACTTGGCTTCTAACGAATATTTTAAAGCCGTTAATAAGAAAAAGTTGGCAGCACCAATAATTACTCCTGTATTTAAAGATTTTAGCAACGGACAATATAAAACGGTAATGGTTTATGCCAAAAAAGCCAGAGGAGCTATGGCAGCATTTATCATGAAAAATAAAATAAAAACCATAGAAGAATTAACTGCTTTCGATACTGACGGGTACTTGTTTAACGAAGAAGCATCATCACCAAAAGAATTGGTTTTTTTAAGGAATTAGAATTAAAATATGCAAGAAATAGGAAATATTGTTGAATTAGAAAGTGTAAAAACTACTCCACAAGGAATATATTTACTTACACAAGAGGGAGAAGAAATTTTGTTGCCTCACAAATATGTCCCAGTAGATTTTGAAATTGGAGATAAATTAGAAGTGTTTGTTTACACAGATTCTGAAGACAGACCTATAGCTACTACATTAATTCCTAAAATATTAATGCACCAATGTGATTTTTTAAAAGCAGTTGATGTTACTCCCGTGGGTGCTTTTTTTGAGTGGGGAGTTGAAAAAGATTTGTTAGTACCTTATTCTGAGCAGTTTTATAAGATAGAAGTGGGTGAAGAATATCCAGTTTATTTGTATAAAGATGAGCTAACCAACAGAATGGTGGGGAGTACAAAAATTGAAAAACACCTAAAAAGAAATCCAATTACCTTAAATCAGGGAGATGAAGTTTCTTTATTGGTTGCACAACATACGGATTTAGGCTATAAAGTAGTGGTAAACAACCAATATTTAGGAATGTTGTTCGAAAATGAAGTTTTTCGTCCCATATACATAGGAGATAAGTTGAAGGGTTTTGTTCAGAAAGTTCGTCCCGATAATAAGTTAGACATTACTTTGAATAGTTCAAAATTAGATGAATTAGAAAATATTGCTAATGCTATTTACGAAACCTTATTGAAACAAAATGGCAAACTTAACATTACAGATAAAAGCTCTCCAGAACTAATTTACAGCACGTTTAAAGTCAGTAAAAAAGCGTTTAAAAAAGCAGTGGGCATACTTTATAGTGGTAAGAAAATAAAAATTAATCCAGACAGTATAGAGTTGGTTAGGTAAAAGTAAAAATAATAAACATGAGCAACAGACTTAGAGATAATAGAAAAAACGAAGAGATTAGAGCAAAAGTAAGAGAAACACATTTGCAAGTTACCGACTTTATTTATCCTTTGTTTATTGAAGAAGGAAACAACATTAAAAAAGAAATTGTTTCTATGCCCGGTATTTTTCGCTATTCGTTAGATAGGATAAAAGAAGAGTTGGATGAAGTAATGGCGTTGGGAATAAAATCAGTAATTCTTTTTGGAATCCCTTTGCATAAAGATGCTGAAGGTTCTGAAAGCTGGAATGAGGAAGGGATTATTCAACAAGCTATTCGTCAGATAAAAAAAGAATATCCTAACTTACAAGTAATTGCCGATGTTTGTTTTTGTGAATACACCAACCATGGGCATTGTGGCGTATTGTGTAATAATGATGTGGATAACGAATTAACACTCGTAAATTTAAGAAAGCAAGTGTTGGCTCAAGCAAAAGCTGGTGTTGATATGGTGGCTCCATCGGGTATGATGGATTTTGCAGTGCGTGAAATTAGAGCAGAATTAGATAAAAACGGATTTCAATACATTCCAATTATGGGATATTCTGTTAAATACTGTTCTTCTTATTACGGACCATTTAGAGATGCAGCAGATTCAACGCCTAGTTTTGGAGATAGAAGAACCTACCAAATGGATCCTGCCAATAGAAATGAAGCAATAAAAGAAGCTCAGGCTGATGTGGATGAAGGAGCAGCTATTTTAATGGTAAAACCAGCTTTATCATATTTAGATATCATAAGGGATTTAAAAAACAACTTTGATTTACCTATAGCAGCCTATAATGTTAGTGGAGAGTATTCTATGATTAAAGCAGCAGGGAGAAATGGTTGGATAGACGAACAAAAAGTAATGATGGAAACTTTGTTGTCCATAAAAAGAGCAGGAGCAGATATTATTATCACTTATTTTGCAAAAGAAGCAGCTAGATTATTAAGACAATAAAAAAATAAAATATGAACAACACCAAATCTCAAGAACTATACACTAAAGGACAACAATACTTAGTAGGAGCAGTAAATTCACCCGTTAGGGCATTCAAATCAGTAGGAGGGAATCCGCTTTTTATGGAACGGGCTTTTGGCTCAAAAATTTATGATGTTGATGGAAACGAATACATTGATTTAGTACTTTCTTACGGACCAATGATTTTAGGGCATGGCAACGCCAACGTGATAGAAGCAGTACAGAAACAAGTTTGTACAGGTTTTACCTTTGGTGCAAGTACCGAAAACGAAATTGTTTTGGCAGAAATGGTTTGCAATGCCTTTCCGGGTATGGATAAGGTTCGTTTTGTAAATTCAGGAACAGAAGCAGTTTTAAGTGCCATTCGTTTGGCAAGAGCCTATACAGGAAAAAATCACATTATAAAATTTGCAGGTTGTTATCACGGACATTCAGATGCTTTATTGGTTGCTGCGGGGAGCGGACTAGCAACGCTGAGTATTCCGGGAAGTGCTGGAGTACCAAAAGAAGCTGTTCAAAATACATTAATTGCAGAGTATAACAACATTGATTCCGTAAAAAAACATATTACTGAATGCAAAGATATAGCAGCTGTATTTATTGAACCAATTGCTGGAAATATGGGAGTAGTATTGCCTTCTGATGATTTTATTAAAGAACTAAGACAAATCACTAAAGCAGCAGGAATTTTATTGGTAGTAGATGAAGTAATGACAGGATTTCGCTCTAAATTTGGTGGGGCTCAGGAATTGTTAGGCATTGAAGCAGATATTACTTGTTTGGGTAAAGTAGTTGGAGGTGGTTTTCCTGTGGGAGCTTACGGAGCCAGAAATGAAATCATGCAACTAGTTTCTCCTTTAGGCGATATGTATCAAGCAGGAACGTTATCAGGTAATCCTGTAGCGATGGCTGCTGGTTTTGCTACCTTAACTGAGTTGAAAGCTCAACATCCTTACGATAAATTTAACGAACAAGCAGCTATTATTGAAAAAGCTTTGTTAGATGCTGCTGCTGAAAACGGTATAGCCTTAACTGTAAACCGATTTGGTTCTATGCTAAATCCATTTTTCTCTGCTAAGAAAATTACCAACTTTACAGAAGCACAAGAGTGTAATACGGATCAGTTTACTAAATTCTTTTGGGGATTAATAGAAAATGGTATTTACATTCCACCAAGTCAGTTTGAAGCTTGGTTTTTATCATCGGTTATTTCTGATGAAGATATGGAAAAATTAATTAAAGGTATTAAAGCAGCTATGGCATTAGCTAAATAAAAAACACTAAACAATGACAACATTTAACGATAATTTTTTAAAAGCTTGTAGAAAAGAAGAAACTCCATACACACCACTTTGGTTAGCTCGTCAGGCAGGACGATACCAAAAAGAATACATGAAAATTAAAGAAAAGTACAGTATTATCGAGATAAGTACGATACCAGAAGTAAGTGCAGAGGTTACTTTACTACCTATTAACCAGTTTGAATTAGATTCTGCTATTATCTTTTCTGATATTCTAATTCCACTTGGACCAATGGGGATAAGTTTTGAATACAAAAAAGGCTACGGACCATTAATTCATAATCCAATACGAACAGTTGCCGATGTGGAGAAACTTAAAGTAGTTGATCCAGCAACAGAAATGTGGTACACCGGAAAAGCATTGACTATCTTAAAAGGCGAACTAAACGTACCTTGTATTGGTTTTGTTGGAGCTCCATTTACCTTGGCAAGTTACATGATTGAAGGTGGGCCATCTAAAAACTATGAAAGAATGAAAGCTTTTATGTATAACGAACCTAAAGCGTGGCATTTATTGATGAATAAGTTAGGCACCGTTATGGCAAATTACTTAAACTTTCAGATTGAAAGTGGAGCAATGGCGGTACAAATTTTCGATAGTTGGGTAGGAGCGCTAGATATTGATGATTACAACGAATATGTTTATCCGCATGTTGAAAAAATGATACAAATAGTAAAAGAAAAACATCCTACCGTTCCTTTAATTTCTATGGGAGTAAATTCGGCTCACCTTATACCGAGTTTGCGAAAAGCTAATCCAGATGTAATTGCTATTGATTGGAAAACTGACCTTGCTAAAACTTGGGCGGACTTAAATTACGAAGTAGCTGTACAAGGAAATCTAGACCCAACCGCTTTATTTGCCGATTGGGATATTATTGAACGTAAAACCAAAAAGATTCTTGATTCGGTAAAAGGCAAACCCGGGCATATATTTAATCTTGGACATGGAATTTTACCTGGAACGCCCGTAGAAAACGTAAAACAGCTTTGTAAATTTGTACATGAATATACTAGAAAGTAGAAGTCAAAATTTTTAAATAAAAAAAGCCTGAAATAAAAATTTCAGGCTTTTTATTATTTATTATTATTATTATTATTATTATTATTATTATTATAGAACCAAACTATCTTAAAATAGTAATAGTACCTTTATGAAGTGTATTAGCGAAATCATTTAATTCTAAAATGAAGAAATAAGTACCATCGTTATAATCACCTCCATTCCAATCGTTTTGATAACCTACTTTTTCATAAATTTTCTTACCCCATCGATTAAAAATAACTAACTTATTATTTGGGAAGTATTGAAGATTTTCAAAAACTAAATAGTCATTACTTCCATCGCCATTAGGTGTAAATACATTAGGAATGGTAATTTCACAAGCAATAGCTTCAATTGTAATAGTGGTTTGTTCTGTAACATTACACTGGTCTGTAACTGATAAGGTAATTACTTGCGTTCCTCCAATTAAGGTAGTATAATCAACAGGATTTCCATTTCCAGAAAAAGAGATTCCATCTGACCAAAAGAAAGAATAGGGGGGGGAGCCATTAGTAACAGATGCTGAAAGAGGTGTTGTTGAACCAATACAAATACTATCAACAGCAGAGATATTAATATTCATAGGGGTATAAGGGTTAAAAGTAAAGTTTATTGTATCAGTAACGCTAAAATTACAAGCATCAGTTACGGTAACATAATAAGTTGTAGGAGCGGTTACATTAACATTAACCACACTATCACTACTTGAATTGCTCCATGAAAAAGTATAAGGAGCTGTTCCATTTGTGGCCATAGTGTATATATCAATAAAATGGTCGTTTCCTTCACAGTTTAAAATACTATCTCCAGAGTTACCTGTAATTTGTAAAGGAGTATAATTTACAAAGACGTTTACTGTATCATAAACAGAAGTATTACAAGCATCTGTTACTTGTAATATGTAAGTGGTAGTTTGATTTATAGGAGGGGTAGTATAATTAGGGGTATTTACATTTCCCGGAGACCAATTAAAAACATAACTTGGACTTCCACCATTAATATTACTAACTAAAGTAACGCTTTGCCCTGGACAGTTTAAGGTAATGTCATTTCCAGCAGAAATCGTCATAGGTGAGGTAGCAATAGTTATTATTACAGTATCGTAAGCAGTAGTAAGGTTACAACTATCTGTTACAACTACTATAAAAGTATCTGTTTGGTTTACTGGGGTATTTAAGTTTTGAGAATTACCTAATGTATCGCCATTCATGTTTACCCAAGTAAAATCATAAGGAGAAAGACCTCCTGAAGCAGATGAATTAATAGTTAAACCACTTGTTGGGCAGTTTAAAGTAAGGTTGGTTGTTGTTATGGTTATATCAGGAGCATCTACAATATAAATTGTACCAGTTGTTAGTACAGTGTCGCCACAAATATTTACAGTTTGAGCTGTTAAAATTAAGTCTTCCATACCTTCGTTTAAACCATCAGCAATAGGGGTAATAGTAAAACAAATAGAACTTTGACCAGGTAAAAAATAAATAGTATCAGGAAGTAAATTATAATCGACACCATTAATAGCAGCACCTGTCATGAAAATTGGAACAGTATCCGTACCAGAAGTGTCAATTCGTGTAAAACAAACATCAGCACTTGCACAACCTTCAATAATTGTTGAATCTCCTGTTGCTGTAACGATATTGATATCTACACCAGTAGAAGTTAAACTACCACCTTCTAAAAAAACACCAGAATCCCAAACTCCATCACCTGCATCTGCAATGGCAATTTTTAAATGATAAGTTTGTCCGCAAACCACTTGAGCTTTTGCGGTTAGTACCACAGTGTGACCATCATATTGTATGTATTGTGGGTTGGTATTAAAGGGTGCGTTTGTTCCTGTACCGTTATCTATATAGAAAGCAGCATTGGTTGTGCTGTTTACGTTGTCAATTGTAACAGGAGTTGTTGAGTTAGGTATAAGGGCTAAGTTAATTGCTGAATTAGTATAAGGGCCTGTAATTCCTGGTCCACTTAAAAAGAAACCAAAAGCATCATTAACTCCTGAGTTTACAAATTCTAAGTATTCTTCTGAACCAAAAACATAGTTAAATTTAATACTATCTCCAATAGGAATAAAATCAAATTCTAATACTGCTGCATCAAAAGTGGTTATACCAGCAATAGAGGTTAAATCAGGGTCTCCTGTACCAAATAAATCGGTGCCAGCACTTCCACTATTATTAGGACCAATGGCTGTTGTAACATTTCCAGAAGCCAATATAAGGCCATTAGGAATATTAATAAATGTATTTGTAGCATCAAAATCTCCAATTTGAGAAGAAGCTCCTGTGAAAGTAACATTAGAAATGGTAACACCCGCTCCAACCAATACATTTTGAACATATTGTGTAGGAGTCATAGTTCCTGTGTTTACAATTAATTGAGCATTAATAGTTATAACTGTTAAATAAAACAATAAGCTTAAAGTAATTTTTTTTATCATGGCAATAAATTTTCTGATTATATAGACTTTAAAAGTACTATTTTAGTTGCATAGAATTAAGATTTTATCAATTTTTTGTATTTAAATCGTTGTGGTTCATTTCCTAAACGTTTTCTTCTGTTGTCTTCATAATCTGAATAAGAACCTTCAAAGAAATATACTTGGGCATTTCCTTCAAATGCTAATATATGTGTACAAACTCTATCTAAAAACCATCTGTCGTGAGAAATAATTACTGCCGAACCTCCAAAGTTTTCTATACCTTCTTCTAAGGCTCTTATGGCATTTACATCTAAATCGTTGGTTGGCTCATCCAATAACAAAACGTTTGCTTCTTCTTTAATTGCCATAGCTAAGTGAAGTCGGTTTCTTTCTCCTCCCGATAGGTTACCCACTTTTTTGTTTTGGTCGGATCCTGCAAAGTTAAATCGAGATAAATAAGCTCTGGAGTTAATGGTTTTTCCTCCAAACTCCATCATTTCTGTTCCTCCAGAAAATACTTCAAAAATAGTTTTATCGTCTAATAAATCTTTGTGAGATTGATCAACATAACCGATTTTAACAGTATCTCCAACTTTAAATTCTCCCGTATCAGGTTGTTCTTCTCCCATAATTAACCTAAAAAGTGTTGTTTTACCAGCTCCGTTTGGGCCAATAATTCCAACAATACTTGCAGGAGGTAATTTAAAAGAAAGGTTTTCGTATAAAATATTATCACCAAAAGATTTTGAGATGTTAATAGCTTCAATAACTTCATTACCCAAACGTGGTCCGTTAGGAATAAAAAGTTCTAGTTTAGCTTCTTTTTCTGAAGTTCCTTCACTTAATAATTTATCGTAGTTACTTAACCTGGCTTTAGATTTGGTTTGTCTTCCTTTTGCGTTCATTCTTGTCCATTCCAACTCACGCTCAAGAGTTTTTCTTCTTTTACTTTCGGTTTTTTCTTCCTGAGCCAATCTGTTAGATTTTTGCTCTAACCAAGAAGAATAATTTCCTTTCCAAGGAATACCATGACCCCTGTCTAATTCTAATATCCAACCCGCAACATTATCTAAGAAATATCTATCGTGGGTAATGGCTATAACTGTTCCTGGATATTGTTGTAAATGTTGTTCTAACCAATATACACTTTCAGTATCTAAGTGGTTGGTTGGCTCATCAAGTAATAATATATCTGGTTGTTTTAGTAGTAATCTGCAAAGAGCAACTCTTCTTTTCTCACCTCCCGAAAGGTTGGCTATAGAAGCGTCTTCAGGTGGGCAGTTTAATGCATCCATTGCTCTAGCAAGTTTAGCATCAAGTTCCCAAGCATTAAGGGCATCAATTTTATCCTGAAGTTCTGCTTGTCTCTTCATTGCAGCTTCCATCTTTTCAGGATTTTCATATACTTCGGGGTCGCCAAAGCTATTGTTTACTAACTCATATTCATTAAGCACATCAATAGTTTCTTGAGCTCCTTCTTGAACTATTTCTTTTACTGTTTTTGTTTCATCTAATTGAGGTTCTTGCTCTAAATAACCAACAGTATAACCCGGAGAAAATGTAACATCTCCTTGATAAGATTTTTCTACTCCTGCAATAATTTTCATTACAGTAGATTTTCCTGAGCCATTAAGACCAATAATTCCTATTTTGGCTCCATAAAAAAAAGATAAATAGATGTCTTTTAATATAACTTTTCCGTTTGGTAATGTCTTTCCGACCTTATTCATCGAAAAGATTACTTTTTTATCATCACTCATAATTTACAAATAAAATTTTTGTGCAAATATCACTATTTTGTGTTAATGATATTCAAATTAATTTAAAGAATTCCATGGGCTTGCACCATGGTTCCGCTTTTACCTCTCCTGTGGAGAGGTCGGAACTACAATAAGTAGTTTCGGGTGAGGCAAAATGAAGAATTTCTACTTTTTATTTTTGGATTAAAGTAAAGCCTACATTACTCCGATAAATTTACCTTGGATATGATTGGTTTCAAAAAATTCTTTATTGTACTTACTTTTTCTTTACATTAAAGGCGTTTAGCCCTTTTTTTCCTTCTCTTAACTCGAATGTAACAGTATCCTCATCAACAATTTTTTCAAGAAGTCCTTTTTCATGAACAAAATATTCCTCTCCTGTTTCATTATCTTTTATAAAGCCAAAGCCTTTAAGCTGATTGAAAAATTTTACTGTGCCAGTTTTCATGTGAAATAATTATGGTTTGGTTAAAGGAATTTATTGACTAAAGTAGTAAAAAATGTTGTATTTAAACTATAATTTTTAGTATATTAAATTTTGCTGTTCTTTTTTTATTTTGTGATTATTATTATAAAAAAAACATGATATTCATCAGCTTATTTTTATATTTGTGAATTAATATTTTTTTATTGATGAAGAATAAGAAAGAATTTCCTAGATGTCAGACTTGTGGCACCAAGCATTTGTCTGTATTTTGTGCTTTAAGTAACGAACAAGTAGAAGAAATTGACAGCAGTAAAGGGTGTAACTTTTATAATAAAGGGCAAGTTATTTTTCACGAAGGCAATAGAACTAATGGTATTTATTGTGTTAATCAAGGGAAGATTAAACTTTTTCAAATAGGATCGGAGGGTAAAGAGCAAATAATTCGTTTTGCTAAACCTGGAGATGTAGTAGGCTATAGAGCTTTACTAAGCGAGGAGCCATTATCTGCTTCTGCTACGGCAATAGAAGATGATACTACTATTTGTTTTATTCCTAGAGAACAAATTTTATCCATGATAACTCAAAACCCTAATTTCAACTTTAAACTTCTTAAAATGTTGAGTCATGAGTTAGGAGAAGCTGCAAAAATTATTACTGATTTAGCTCAAAAACCAGTAAGAGAAAGGCTTGCAGAAACACTTTTAATTCTTAAAGATACTTTTGATATGGATGAAGAAAAAAATATTCAGGTAAAATTATCAAGAGAAGAATTAGCAAACATTGTTGGTACTGCAACAGAATCGGTTATCAGATTATTATCAGAATTTAAAAAAGACAAGCTCATTGCTGTTGAAGGCAGAAATATTAAACTACTTAATATTCCTGGTTTAACAAGAGTGGCAAATGTTTTTGAATAATTATTTGAAGTTGTTTAAAGAGAAATTATCCCCTCAATTTTTTCCGCTTTTTTATACACCTCAATAATTTCATCGGGGTTTATCATCATTTCTTTTGCGGTAACGCTAATAAACTTGTTTGTTTTCGATTGTCGGGTAAGCACTTCAGCTTCTTTGCCAAACAAAGCTTCTACCAAAGCCAATTTATGATTATCGGCAGGTATTATAAATTTAAACATGTAAACACTTGGCCAGTTAAATTGTTCTTCCAGTTTGCTTTTTAGGCTATTGTAAAAGGTTTCTTTTTCGTTCATTTGGATTTTTTAGAAAAACAAAGTTACCAAAAACTAACTAACCTGAGTTTGATTATTCTGTTACAAAAGGAACTCCGTAATAAAACTCTAACACTTTTATTTTAAAAGTATAATCGTATTTAGACCTCAATAATTGAGATTCAGCAGTAAATAACCTGTTTTTTGTTTGATTAAAATCAAAAGCATTCATATTACCTACCTGAAATCTTTCTTGGGCATATTTAAAAGCTTCATTTTGTGCTTCAACAGATTTTTTAGATGCTTCAAACGATTTAGAAGCTGACTTAGCATCTGTATAAGCAATTTGTACAGATTCTCTTAATCGTAGCTTTTCACTTTCTAAATTGTTTTTTGCTCTTTCCATATTTATTTCTGCTCGGGTTACAGATGTTCTAAACTGAAACCTATTAAAAATAGGGATGTTTAATGACAATCCTAGAAAATGTCCAAGGTTATTATCTAGTTGTTCACTATGAGTAAAAAAATCAGAAAAACCTTGTTGGTGTTGATATACTGTACTTAAACTGTAGTTAAATGAAAGTGAAGGCAAATAATTTGCTTTAGAAATTTTCACACCTTTTTCGGCACTTTCAATAGTAAGTTCGGCTGCTTTTATCTCAGGAAATGATATGGCAGCTTTTTCATATATTACTGATGATTCATTGGAAATAATACTGTTGTTAGGATCTTTTAATTCAATTTCTTCAATTGCTATAGTTCCATCAGGAAGTTGTAATAATTGAGCAAGCCTAAGAGTAGCCATATCGAAATTGTTTTGAGCATCAATTAAGGTTTGTTCATCACTACCTAAAGTAGCTTTAATGTTTAGTAAGTCTCCTTTGGGAGCTAAGCCTGCATTAACTAAACTGGTAATTCTATCTACTTCTGTTGTACTAATATCAACTTGAAATTGAGCTATTTTAATCTGCTCTTTAGCAAATAGAACCTGTAAATAAGCATTTACAACATTTAAAGAAATGTCGTTTTTCATTTTTGTAATATTTGCTTCTTGTACTGCAACATTTATTTGAGCTTGGTTTAACGTATAAATATTGGCAAAACCATCAAACAAAACCACATTAGAATTTAAACTGTAATTATTAGATCTAAAATCAGCAGCAACTCTGTTACCAGTAACGTCAATAGCAGAGCCAAAGTTAAAAGACTGTGAAGCAGAGGCATTTAAGTTAGGCAAAAAATTTCCTTTTGCATTTTTTACATCTTGGTATTGGTTGAGTTTATCTAACTCCGATTGTTTTATAGAAATATTGTTTTCCAATGCATAATCAACACATTCTTTTAGCGTCCATATTTTATTTTCTGCTACATTTTGAGCAATTAAGCTCAATTGTATAGTAATAAAAATAAGGGATATAAATATTTTTTTGAATTGCATAATTATCTTCTGTTTGGTTTTCTATTTAATTTAATTGGTTGGGTAATGTTCCAAACTTTTATTTTGTCATTAGTTGTAATTCCTGATAAAACTTCCACATTAATACCATCAGAAATACCAACCTTTACATTTTTTCTTTCAAATTTTTGTTCGCCAATTTCTATTTCAACATAAGGCTCGTTTGTTTCTTCATCAAATTGTAATAATGCTTCTCTAATAGCCATTACGTTTTCTTTTTTATCTAAAACTAAAGATGCGTTTGCACTATAACCTGCTCTAATAAAGAATGCAGAATCTAAAAATACATCGGCTTCAATTTTAAACTGAACGGCACCTTGTTCTTCTGTTCCTTTAGGAGCAACAAATCTTAATTTTGCATCAAATTCCTTATCGTTTATAGCACCTAAACTTACTTTTAAATCCATCCCCTTTTTTAATTTACCAACTTCTGCTTCATCAACTTTTCCTTCAAAAACCATGTTGCTTAAATTAGCAATAATAGCTACGGTTGTTCCTGGGTTAAAGTTGTTACTTTCAATCACTTGGTCTCCTTTTTTTACAGGAATTTCTAATATAGTTCCAGAAATAGTAGCTTTTATATTAGTATTGGCAACACCTCCATCTCTTGTTCCTAGCTGAATAATTTGTAAATCGTTTTCTGCATTGCTAAGTTCTTGCTTGGCTTGGTTAAATCTCAATTCTATATTATTGAATTCTTGTGCAGAGATTACTTCTTTATCAAAAAGCTGTTTGTTTCTGTTGTATTCTAACGTAACATTATCTAAGTTGAATTTAGCATTTTTAACCCTTCCAATAGCGTTGTTTAAAGCAGATTCGTTAGGAATAACTTTAATTTTTGCAATTAAATCTCCGGCTTTAATTTTTTCGCCTTCTTTCACTAAAATAGTTTCTAAGATACCAGAAATTTGTGGTTTAATTTCTACTTCGTCTTCAGGAATAACTTTTCCCGTAGCAACCGTTTTTTTCTCAATAGAGGTTTTAAATGGTGTTTCAGTTTCATAAACAACAGCAGATTTACTGTTAGATTTAATAAAAAATGAAGTAGCGAAAATTACACCTAACACTACTAGTACAATTAAGAAGTATTTTACTATTTTTTTCATATGGTTTGTATTTTAGTTTAGCCCCCTCAATCCCCCGAAGGGGAAAATTGGATAGCGATTTATTATTTATTTTTAGTTTGTTATTTTATTTTTTCATTTCATATTTTTTATCTCTCTAAGTAGTCCCTCCTTTGGAGGGGCTGGGGAGGCTTTATTCTTCTCTCAAGGCATCAATGGGTTTAATGCTAACCGCTCTTTGTGCCGGAATTAGTCCTATTAATGTTCCTAAAATTACCATGATTAATAAAGCACCAATAATGTATGGAATTGGAACTGTTGGATTAGCATAAGGGAACGAATCTAAATCTTGAGTAAACACATTAATTCCAGCTAATGTAAAAGCCCCTAAAATAATTCCTAAAACTCCTGAAACTAATGTAAGAAATACGGATTCTAAAATTATTTGTCCTTTTACTTCGTTGGGTGTTGCTCCCAATGCTCTTCTAACACCTAATTCTCTGGTTCGCTCTTTTACAGAAATCAATAAAATATTGCCAATACCAATTACTCCTGCAAATATAGTAGCTACACCAACCACTAGCGACAAAAATGTTAAGCCTTTAGAAAAACCTTGTACTTTATTAAAAATTTCACCTAAGTTAAATGAACCTATTGCTCTTTCATCTTCCTGTGCAACACTGTGAATTTCTTTTAATACTGTTTTCACTTTCTTTTCTACTTCTATGACATCAGCGTCATTATAGGCAGCAATAGCTAACCAACCTACATTTTCACCAGTGTTGTAAAGTTTTCTATAGGTTGTAAAGGGAATATAAATATCTCCATCATCCTCAAAACCACCTCCTTGAACAAATTTGTGTACACCAATAACCTGAAAATAGCTGTTGTCTATTTTAATAAATTGCCCGATAGGATTTTCTTCTTTGTTAAACAATTCTCGTTGCGTTCTTTCTCCAATTACACATACTTTTCTAGCATCACTAATATCTTCTTGATTTAAAAACCTGCCACCATCATAAATATCTTTGGTAGCAATTTTTACAACTACAGGAAAATCGCCATAAACATTGTATTTTCCATGTTTTAAATCTCTGGTTATGGTTGGTGCATCTCCGCCAAAAACACCTTTAGCATTTCGTGGTGCTACGTATTGTATTTCAGGAATTTTTGTTTTTAGAGTTCGTACATCATTCAGTTTTAATTGAATAAACCTCCCAGTTTTAAAACCTTTGTAAGGAACACTTGTTTGCTGTGTCCATACAAACATGCTGTTCATTGCCACTCGTTCAAATTGTTTCTCAAAACCATTATCGAGTCCTTTGGCAGCTCCAGATAAAGTAATATAAATAAAGATACCCCAAAGCACACCAATTACAGTAATAGTGGTTCTGGCTTTGTTTTTAGTAACAGAGCTCAAAATTTCGGACCATGTATCTCTTCTAAATATCAATTTTAATTAGTTTAGTCTCCTCAATCCTCCTAAGGGAGAAGTTAGGTAGCGATTTATTATTTATTTTTTCATTTCATATTTTTCAGCACTCTAATTAACCCCTCCTTCGGAGGGGTTGGGGAGGCTTTTTTTATTCATCTCTCAAAGCTACAATTGGTTGAATTCTAGCTGCACGTTTAGCCGGAACATAACCTGCTAATGCTCCAAAAAGTATTAAAATAATGGTTGCAGTTATGGCTGTCCCTAAATCTATATATGGGTTTAAGATAAAATAGTTTTCTAATTTATCTCCTATCATATTTAAAACAAAAATTCCTAAAAATAGACCAATGTAACCCGCAATTAAGGTTATAAAAATAGATTCTTGTAATATCATGGTGATGATAGAAAAAGGTGTGGCTCCAAGTGCTTTTCTAACACCAATTTCTTTGGTTCTTTCTTTAATTACAAAAACCATAATATTGCTAATGCCAATAACTCCGGCAATTAGCGTTCCTATACCAACAAAGGTTACAATGAGTGTTAAAACACCCGAAAGCTGTTGGTTTTTATTCATGTTATCTGCAATATTTCTAATAAAAAAACCACTTTGGTCGTCAGGGGCAATTTCGTGTTTCTCTTTAAGGAATTTAGTCAATTTTTCTTCAAAAAGCATAGCACCAGCAATGCCTAATTCAGGTTTGTATGCCAACACTATTTGGTTAATGTAGTCAGTATTTTTTTCAATAAGTTGAAGGGTAGTGTAGGGAATATAAATTCTTCGTTCTTCATTATCGCCACCTTCATCCTGAAAAACACCAATAACTTTGTAAGCAGTATTATTAATAATAATATGTTCGCCTAAAGCAATTTTACCTTTAAATAAATCTTTTTCTACCAACCTGCCAATTACAGCGTATTTTGTTTTTTCTTTAATATCTAGGTCATTTAAATACCGACCTTTCATCATAATGGTTTTTTCGGAAGTTTGATGTGCAGGATTAACACCAACATAAGAGTAGGAGTTAGATTCGTTATTATAGGTTACTATTCCGTTTCTAAACAAACGTGGAGTAATGTATTCTAAATAATAAGGAAAATTATTTTGAATATCTGTTAAATCATCGTTTTTAAACTGAATAGTTCGGTTTACATTATATCCTTTGTAAGGCATGCTTGTTCTTCCGGGGAAAATAAACATGGTATTAGTGGCATCATCCATAAAAAACTGATTGAATGAGTTTTGAAGTCCGTTACCTAAACCAAGTAGTGTAATAAAAATGAGCAAACCAAGGGTAATAGTAAACCCCGACAAGAACGTACGGAGCTTGTTTTTCTTAATTGTTTGAAATATTTCTTGCCAATTATCGCTGCTAAACATATTCGGATGCTCTAACTTGGTTAACTTTTTTATCTTCTATAATAATTCCATCTTTTAACTGAACAATTCTCTTACACATTTTGGCAATATCTTCTTCATGGGTAACTACTAATAATGTTTTCCCTTCGTCATTAATTTCTTGTAATAGCTGCATTACTTCATAAGAAGTAGTAGAATCTAATGCACCAGTGGGTTCATCAGCTAAAAGTACTTTAGGTTGAGCAGCTAATGCTCTGGCAATGGCTACCCGTTGTTTTTGACCACCAGAAAGTTCGCTGGGCAAATGTGTTGCCCAATTGGCTAGTCCTACTTTGGTTAAGTATTGTAATGCTTTTTCATCACGCTCTTTCTTAGGAACTCTTTGGTAATAAAGCGGTAGAGCAACATTTTCTAAAGCAGTTTTGTAATTAATTAGGTTAAACGATTGGAAAATAAAACCTAAAAATTTGTTTCGGTATTTGGCAGCTTTGGTTTCGTTGAGGTTTACAATAGGAACACCATCAAGTGTATAGCTACCGGAGTCTAATAAATCTAACATGCCCACAATATTTAGCAAAGTAGATTTTCCAGAGCCAGAGGACCCCATAATTGCAACCATTTCACCTTCATTTACATTAAAGTTAATTCCTTTCAATACATGGAGAACGTTACTACCCATTTTATAAGATTTATGAAGGTTATTTATAACTATCATTCTAAATAAATTTTATTTATTCTAAATATCAAAAGTAATATAATAGTAGCTGGGAATCGTGTAATTTTACACCAGTGGAAAAGTTAAATGATAAGTGGTAGGAAGGCAAATGGTATTGATTTATTGGCTCATCAAACACGATAAACCCCTAGTTTATTTACGAAAACTAAACAAACTATTATAAAAAGATAATAAACTTTCCAGAAATTTAGTATCATTTATTTTGTCTTTTGTTCAAAGTGATTAATTTTAGCCAATATTTAAAAATCGTTTCATGGAGAAAAGTAAACCAATATTAAAACATCTTTTAGCAGTAGTAATTTTATTTGTTGTTGCAGCAGCGTATTTCTATCCTGAATTACAGGGAAAGAAAATTTTAAGTCATGATCAAGTAAGTGCCGCAGCAGCAGGAGCTCAGTATAGAGATTATAAAGAAAAGGGAGAAACAATTTTGTGGGGTGCAAGAATTTTTTCAGGAATGCCTTTGTTTCAGGTAGCTTATAAAACAGATGCAAACTTGTTAAATACAGCACTTGTTCCAAGAGATTTTTTGCCTAAAAGTATGTGGTTGTGGTTTTATTTATTGTTAGGATTTTATATTGCTCTTTCAATATTAGGTTATGATGTTAAAATAAGTGTATTAGGAGCAATAGCTTTTGGTTTGTGTACTTGGTTATTTTTATCCATAGAAGCAGGTCACTCTAGTAAAATGACAACGCTTTCATTTGTTCCTCCACTTATTGCTTCAATATTAATAACCTATAGAGGCAGATGGCTTATAGGTGGAACATTAGCGGGCTTGTTTACAGGATTGGCTATTATGGCAAACCACCCTCAAATTGTGTATTATGCCTTTTTTATGATTATAGCTATAGTAATTGTGATGTTTGTTCAGGCAATAAAAAATAAGACCTTACCAGTATTTTTTAAACGTTCATTTATATTACTGGGATTTGCTATAATTGGAGTTTTAGCTAATACTGCAGCTTTGTGGACTACCTTAAGTTATACACAGGAAACCATTAGAGGAGGAAAATCTGAATTAACCAAAGAAGATGTAAAGCAAGGAACAGGCTTAGATTTAGATTATGCTATGCAATGGAGTTATGGAAAGGCAGAAACCATTAACTTGTTAATTCCTGGAGCTTTTGCTGGTGGAGCTTCTTTAGATGAAAATTCAGCTACTTATCAAATGTTGGTGGAAAAAGGAGTGCCTAAAAAACAAGCGTTAGATTATGTTAAAGGGTTGCCACTATATTATGGCGACCAACCATTTACTACAGGACCATCTTATATGGGAGCTGCAATTATCTTTTTATTTTTATTATTGTTTTTCATTTCTTCAGATAGGTTGAGATGGGCATATTTAGCAGTAACTATAATGGCTATTGTATTTTCTTGGGGTAAAAATTTCTTAATTGTAAATGAGTTCTTCTTCAACAACATCCCTTTGTATAATAAATTTAGAACACCTTCTATGTGGCTTTCTTTGGCTATGATAGCAGTTGTTTTTGGAGCTATAGCAGCTTTAAACATCATAATAAACAAAAAAACTAGTATAGAAAAAATTAAAAAAGGCTTACTGTACTCTGGAGCTATTTTAGGAGGGGTATCAATATTTACTTGGTTATTTGGAAGTTCTTTTTCAGATTTTGAAGGAGCTTATGATGGACAAATTGCTGAATCTGGTATTGATATTAATGTTCTTATTGAAGACAGAATTGCCTTACTTAAGTCTGATGCATTAAGAACGCTAGTAATTATAGCCTTAACTTTTGGTTTATTATGGATGTTTGTTACCGAAAAGCTAAAAGATGCAAAAGTGGTTTTTGGAATTTTAGCAGTAATTATTGTTGGAGATATGTGGATGGTTGGAAAAAGATACTTGAATGATAGCGATTTTACTAAAGCAACTTCATTTGCAAAATCGATTAGACCAACTCAAGCAGACTTGCAAATTCAAAACGACACGTCTTATTTTAGAGTATTTAATACTACGGTTAGTTCTTTTAATGATGTAAACACTTCTTACTTTCATAATAGTGTTGGAGGATATAGTGCTGTAAAACTTATACGTTATCAAGATTTAATTGAAAACCAGTTGACTAAAAATAATATGAATGTATTTAATATGTTAAATACAAAATATTTCATTGTAGGGCAGCCCGGACAGGAAATGGCTAGAACTAATCCTGACGCGTGTGGTCCAGCTTGGTTTATAGAAACTATTAAGTGGGTTAAAAATGCCGATGAAGAGATGGCAGCATTAATAGATTTTTTACCAAAATCAACTGTAGTAATAGATGAACGTTATAAAAATTATTTAAAAGATTTTACACCAAATAATTCAGCTCAAAATACTGTAAAGCTAACTTCTTTTCATCCAGATAATATGGTTTATGAAACTATTGCAAACACTACTAATTTTGCAGTTTTCTCAGAAATTTGGTATAAAGGTAATGAAGATTGGAAAGCATATATTGATGGAAAGGAAGTTGAATTTATTCGTGTAAATTATTTGTTAAGAGGACTATTAATTCCTGAAGGAACGCACAAAGTTGAATTCAAATTTTATCCTAAAACACACTATACTGGAAGTTACATTACATTTGTATTTTCATTAATTTGTATAGTGGGCTTTATGGCTGTAGTTGTTTTATCAAAAATGGGTAAAAAATTACCAGGAATGGAAGACGAAGTTTAGTAGTAAAATTTAAATGGCAGAAAATCGAAGATTAATCATACCAATAAGAATATAAGACAAAGAAATGAAGATTAGCGGATTTACAATGGTGAAAAACGCCACCAAACTTTATTTTCCTATAAAACAATCCATTTTATCTATTTTGCCCATAGTGGATGAGTTTGTGGTGGCTTTGGGAGATTGCGATGAGGATGATACTACGCTTCATGAAATAGAAAGTATAGGTTCTGATAAAATTAAAATTATACATACGGTTTGGGATATTAAAAAATACGATAGAGGAACAGAAAATGCACATCAAACAGATATTGCTAAATCCCATTGTTCAGGCGATTGGTTATTTTACTTACAAGCCGATGAAGTAATTCACGAAAAATATTTACCCGTTATTAAACAAAAGTGCGAGCAATATTTAAACGATAACGAAGTAGAAGGTTTTTTGTTTAATTACAAACACTTTTGGGGCGACTATAATCACTATCACTTTGCACACAACTGGTACCCTAAAGAAATTCGTATTGTAAGAAATGATAAAGATATCCACTCTTGGGAGTCGGCACAATCTTTTAGAAGAATACCCAGTTTTGATGGTAAAAATTATCGTCAGCAAGAAAACACCTACAAACTAAAAGTGGTTAATATTCCCGCTGAAGTTTATCATTACGGTTGGGTGCGTCCGCCCGAATACATGACTAAAAAGAAAAAAGCATTAGATACCATACATAAAGGAGAGGAAAAAGCCAATAAAAATTATGAAAATGTAGCCTTAGAGTTTTCTTACGGAGCTTTAGGTAAATTAGCTAAGTTTAAAGACTCACATCCTGCTGTTATGAAAGAATGGATAGCCAAATTCGATTGGGCAGAAAAATTAAACTATTCTGACCAACGAAAATCAGGAGAGCAAATTCATAAACACGAAAAACCAAGAGTAAGATTAGCTACTTTTATAGAGCAGAAAATTTTTGGAGGCAAAAAACAAGTAGGCGGTTTTCAGAATTACATTCTACTGAAAGGGAAGGGGTGATTCATTCCAACATTTTAGGATAGATATACCATTTTGTAGTACCTAAACCCCTAACAATTTCTTTCCAAGAGTTAATTTCTAACGCAATACAAACGACAGCACAAGTAGGCATAGCTTCCATAAAGTTTTCGGTAAGGTAATCGGCAAATTCGGAAATACCATAATTGTGGCTAACCAAAGCAACACTTTCTAGTTCATCTGGCAAATCTTCTAATATGCACATAAAATTTTCTCTAGAAGGGTGATATAACTTTGAATTAAACGCTACATTTTTAAAGTTGTAGTTAATATGTTCGCATAATAACTGTATGGTAGCTGTTGTGCGTACCGATGTACTCGCTATTATTTTTTCGGGATTAAAGTTTAATTTATTTAATTCCTTACCTATTTTTTCAGTATCATTTCTACCTCTAGTGTTTAGAGGTCTATCAAAATCAGATAACCTATGGTTTTCCCAACTTGACTTGGCATGTCTTATTAAATAAATGGTCTTCATGTTAAATTTTTTTTCGATGAATTGTTAAATTTTTTCGATTAAATTTGTTTGTATCGATAAAAATAGTATTTTTGTAGACGAAAATCAAGTTTAAGACGATATGTTTATAGCGATATTCTTCTTTACCATTTTATTATTGGTTTTAGCCTTAAGGTTATTAGATGGAGTATCAACAACATCTCATGAAACCAATAAGACTAAAAAATCAAGCAAAATATTTGATTTATCAGGAAATAATTATTCTTTGTAAAAATCCCAATTTTTATAATAGAAAACAGTCGTTAATATTTTTATTAGCGGCTGTTTTTTTTTTTTTTTGACAATAATAACGCAATACTAATAATTATAACGGATTAAACAAATTTATTAACTCAAGTTAGAAGTTACATGAAGAAGAAAGCTTTAAGCAGTTAGCAAAAGTTATTGCTTAGAAAACATTCTGTAATCGAAACGGTAAATGACGAGCTAAAGAATATTTGTAAGGTGAAGCATGCAAGAAATCGCTCCATAAGCGGATTTTTATTAAATATTATGGGAGCAATTGCTGCATATTCCTTCATCCCAAAAAAGCCATCAATAAAAAGAAGTATAGAAGAATCTAATCCTAAACTTATACACTATAATCAACAATTATTCATTGCTGCTTAACCCGAACTCAGATTCTTATATAAAAGCGTAGTAAAAACCAAGCTTAGTTAAAGTTCATTTAATCTTCTCTTCCAACTTTTATATTTTTTTACAAGTAAATATATAATTAAAACTACAGAATGTAAAGAGGAAATTAAAATCAAATAAAACCACCAAACTATGCCTGCACCATATTTACTGTTATAAATTAAGTTGTATATAAAGTAAGATGAATAAATAACAAATAAAATTATGCTTATATAAAAAAGCTGTTTGTTGTGCTTTCTTACAGCATAAATGAAGATTGAAGTTACTAATAAACTCCCATAAAAAACTATATTATCTCCTGTACCCAATTAATTATTTTTTTATCTATTTTTCACAACTGCTATTAGACTTTATCATTAATGTTTTTTTAACTTAAATGCAAATTCTATAATATAAACATATGGGATTGCTATTAATACATAAATTATATCATGAAAAGCATAGAATTCACCAAAAAGAATTATAATTGAAAAAATTATTCCTACTCCAAAAGCTGCAATTTGCCCCACCGCAAATTTAGTTAATGATTTTAATGCCGGATATTCTGATTTCATTCGGAGTAATAATATTACCCAAATCAGCATACAAATCAAAGTAACAAAAGTCAAAAAGCCAGTCAATAATTCTGGAATAATTGGTACAAAAGAATTGATTAAACTAAAAATCTGATTAGTAATTTCCCCAATAAGAATTAGTAACGCAAATAATTTCAACTTATCTTCTTTATAATGTTTAAAGTAATCATAAATTACGAATAAAATATATCCATACGCTGCTATGAATAATATGTCAATCACAGTTTTCTCAATAATATCAAATGTTTTTATGTTTTCAAGTTGAGTTGAAAAACCCAACAAAACATAATTTAAGATTAAGATTAAAGTACTTACAACAATCTTATTTCTTTTATTTTTGGAAATTGTATAATTCATAATATTCTATTAATCACCCTCTACCTTCCATTTCATCCATGTATGGGTTTTTATAACTTAATTTTTTCAAATGTAAATGATAAAAACAATTATTGCAAATAAATTGTACATTGCTAAAACAACACACCTCTGATGTTGTAATCTTGCTGCTTATGGCAGCTTCGAACAACATCCGCTCCTCTCAAGAGGAGAAAAGTCAAATTAAACAGATTGCTTTAGCTCCAACACACATTCCTACGCTAGGCTTCACAATGACAGTTAAGGATTGGCTTTGTAGCGTAGGCAACTCCTTCCCTTTGGGAAGGTTGGGATGGGAATTGGCTTTGTGCGTTGGAAAATAGATCCCGATATAAATCGGGATAAGCGATTCGCACAATTTCTGTAAGAAAACAGAAATTGGCTCTCTGCTTACATATTTCTCCTATACTGTCCGCCCACCATAAACAAGCTATCGGTTATTTGCCCTAAGCTGCAATATTTAGTGGCTTCCATTAGTACTTCAAAAATATTTTGATTTTTAATAGCTGCTTCTTGTAAATTGGCTAATTGCTCTGCTACCACATTTGCATTGCCCTTGTGTAGCTCATCTAACATACCTATTTGGTATTGCTTTTCTGTTTCGGTAGCTCGTATTACTTCTTTAGGCAATACGGTTGGAGAGCCTTTAGAACTTAAGAACGTGTTTACCCCAATAATTGGGAATTCACCATTGTGTTTCAAGGTTTCGTAATACAAACTTTCTTCTTGTATTTTTCCTCGTTGGTACATGGTTTCCATCGCTCCCAACACACCACCACGCTCAGTAATTCTATCAAATTCTGTTAAAACAGCTTCTTCTACTAAATCGGTTAATTCTTCAATAATAAAAGCTCCTTGCAACGGATTTTCATTTTTCGCTAAACCTAACTCTCTATTAATTATCAACTGAATTGCCATGGCTCTACGCACGCTTTCTTCTGTTGGTGTAGTTATGGCTTCATCATAGGCATTGGTGTGTAGCGAATTACAGTTATCATAAATCGCATACAAGGCTTGTAGTGTTGTTCTAATGTCATTAAAATCTATTTCCTGAGCATGTAAACTTCTACCACTGGTTTGGATGTGGTATTTCAACATTTGAGCTCTTGGATTAGCGGCATATTTTTTAGCCAACGCTTTTGCCCAAATTCTTCTTGCTACTCTTCCAATTACTGCATATTCAGGGTCAATTCCGTTACTAAAGAAAAAAGACAAGTTTGGACCAAACGCATTGATATCCATTCCTCTGCTTAGGTAATATTCCACGTAAGTGAAACCATTTGCAAGAGTAAGAGCAAGTTGCGTAATAGGATTAGCTCCTGCTTCTGCAATATGATAACCTGAAATAGAAACGGAATAGAAGTTTCTTACGCCTTCTTTAATAAAATATTCTTGCACATCGCCCATTAAGCGTAAAGCAAATTCAGTAGAGAAAATACAGGTATTTTGAGCCTGGTCTTCTTTTAAAATATCTGCTTGTACTGTTCCTCTAACTTTGGTTAAGGTATCTGCTTTTATTTTACTATAAACATCAGCAGGAAGCACTTGGTCACCTGTTACGCCTAACAACATCAATCCTAACCCATCATTTCCTTCTGGTAATTCACCTTGGTAAGCGGGACGTTTGGTGCTTTTTTTCTTGTAAATGGCTGCAATTTTCGCTTCAATTTCTTTTTCTAAGCCATTTTCTTTGATGTATTTCTCACAGTTTTGGTCGATAGCTGCATTCATAAAAAAACCTAACAACATAGGTGCAGGACCATTAATCGTCATACTTACCGATGTTAGCGGATGTGACAAGTCAAAACCTGAATATAATTTTTTAGCATCGTCTAAACAACAAATAGAAACTCCTGAATTGCCGATTTTTCCATAAATATCCGGACGAATAGCAGGGTCGTTACCATAAAGCGTAACCGAATCGAAAGCGGTAGATAAACGCTTGGCCGGCATTCCTAAACTTACATAGTGGAAACGTCTGTTGGTTCTTTCAGGTCCACCCTCTCCGGCAAACATTCTTGTTGGGTCTTCTCCTTCACGTTTAAACGGAAATAATCCTGAAGTGTAAGGAAATTCTCCCGGAACATTTTCTTGCAAGCTCCAACGCAACACATCTCCCCAGCCTTTGTATTTTGGTAAGGCAACTTTAGGTATTTGCGTATGCGATAAGCTTTCCGTATGTGTTAAGATGGATAATTCTTTGTCTCTAACTTTAAATTTATAAAAAGGTGCTTTGTATTTAGCCACTTTATCGTTCCATTCTTCAATAAGTATCCAGTTCTTAGGATCAAAATTGAGTTTTAGGGAATCAAATTCTGCTTGAAGTACTTTGGCAATACTTTCATCTTTTGCTTTAAGGATTTCTATGGTATTGTGGATGGCATACAATTTATCGGCAATAGCTACTTGTTCGTCCACCCAACTATCATAAGACCTGTTATTTTCTGCAATTTCAGATAAATAACGATTTCTACTCGGTGGGATAACAAATATTTTTTCCGACATTTCTTTGGTAATCTCAAAAGTAGAAGACAAATCCGTTTTGGTTTTCTCTACCAATTTATCCATAATCACTTTGTAAAGCTCATTCATGCCCGGATCGTTGAATTGCGAAGCGATGGTTCCATAAACAGGAATATCGTCATCTGAAGCTTCAAAAAGCATGTGATTACGTTTGTATTGTTTTTTTACATCTCTCAATGCATCTAACGCACCACGTTTGTCAAATTTATTAAGGGCAACCACATCAGCAAAATCAAGCATATCAATTTTTTCTAATTGCGTGGCAGCACCAAATTCAGGTGTCATTACATACAATGAAACATCTGAATGATCCATAATTTCAGTATCAGACTGACCAATACCTGAAGTTTCTAAGATGATTAAATCGTATTGTGCAGCTTTTAATACTTGAATGGCTTCAGCAACATGTTTGCTCAATGCCAAATTACTCTGACGAGTAGCTAACGAACGCATATAAACTCTTTCGTTTTTAATGGCATTCATTCTAATTCTATCGCCTAGCAATGCTCCACCAGTTTTTCTTTTAGAAGGATCTACAGAAACGATAGCAATGGTTTTGTCTTCAAAATCAATTAAAAAGCGTCTTACCAATTCATCTACTAAGGAAGATTTTCCTGCTCCTCCTGTTCCTGTGATTCCTAAAACTGGTGAAGCCCCCCTGCCCCCCGAAGGGGGGTAATTTATAGAGCTGAAGATAGACTCGAATTCTTCGTGTCTATTTTCAGCTAATGAGATAAGCCTAGCTATCGTTGGCACATCTTTCTTTTGAAGTCGTGTCTCAACTCCCTCTCCTTCGGGGAGGGTCGGGGTGGGGCTGTCACACTTTTCAATCATATCATTAATCATTCCTTGTAAGCCCATAGCTCTACCATGGTCGGGATGATAAATTCTGCAAATTCCGTAAGCTTCTAATTCTTCAATTTCTGAAGGAAGAATAGTTCCACCACCACCTCCAAATATTTTAATGTGTTCGCAACCTTTTTCTTTCAATAAATCATACATGTATTTAAAATACTCCACATGTCCGCCTTGGTAGGAAGTCATAGCAATAGCATTAGCATCTTCTTCAATGGCACAATTCACCACTTCATCCACACTTCTATCATGCCCTAAATGAATTACTTCAACACCTGTAGCTTGAATAATTCTACGCATAATGTTGATAGCTGCATCATGTCCGTCAAACAAACTAGCAGCAGTAACAATTCTAATTTTATTTTTAGGCGTGTATTTTTCTATTATTTCCATAATTTATTGCTTTACGAACTTAGTGTTGCGAAATTAGTAAAAATCTATTGTTTTTGATGCTTGTAAAGAACTACTAATTGCTGATTTTTTTCATCGGAATACTATCTTTTGTCAATCCGAAAAATGAAGCTAACCAATAAGTAGAGTGAAAACCAATATCATCGGTATGAAAATCGTGCTTACCTCCTTGATGAATAGCATCTCCCTCAGTAATTAAAAGCTTATGTTTTACCTTTTTAGATTTTAGTAAAATGATTTTTAACTCATTATTAGCATTATAAAAATATTGTGCATACAACACATCAAACCCCATGTAATTGGTAAATAATTCATTATTAGCAGTATCTAATTGATGTTTTTCTACCCATTGGTTTAATATTTTATCGGAATTTTTTTCTGGAACAATAATATCATCTTCTCCCTGAACTATGGCAACAACAGGTTGTTTTTCTGGTGGCAATGTGTTCATATCAAACAAATTGGAAGGTGCTGCCAATGTTGCTCCCGATTTAAAAATGGTAGGATAAGCATTTAGCAAAGCGTTTGTCATTGCTCCTCCGGCTGACATTCCAACAATAAACACCTGACTACTATCAATATTATAATTGGCAAAGGTATAATCTATCATTTCTTTAATGGACGCCACCTCTCCTTTGTCTTTTTTAGACTCAAAACCTAAGAAAAAATTAAAACATTTCCCAGCATTGTTAATCATTCGTTGTTCCGGATAAACCACTATAAAATGTAAACTATCTGCTAACTTATTCCAGCCTGTTTCACTAGAAATTTGCTCTGCCGATTGTGTGCAACCGTGCAATACAAAAACCAAAGGAACTTTTGTTGATTCAGGTAAATTTGCAGGTACATAATTGTACATTTTTAAATTTCCTTTATTTTCTCCAAAATCTTTAATTTGAGATATTTGCACTTGTGCATTTGAACAAGATGATAAAGATAAAAACAAAAAGAGAAGCTGTAAATAAATACAGCTTCTCATAATTATTTTACTATTACAAAGCATCATTTTATTATTCTGCATTTTGTTTTTGAGGTCTTTCTAAAAGTACTTTTCTTGATAGTTTTAGTTTACCTGTTTTTTGGTCCACTTCTATTAGTTTAACTTCTATTTCTTGTCCTTCTTTCAACACATCTTCTACTTTTTCTACTCTATCCCAGTTGATTTCAGAGATGTGAAGTAAGCCGTCTTTTCCAGGAATAATTTCCACAAAAGCACCAAAGTTAGTAATCGATTTTACTTTACCTTTATACACTTCTCCAACTTCAGGAACAGCAGTAATCGCTTTAATTCTAGCTAAAGCAGCACTCATAGCTTCGCCATCATTAGTCATAATGTCCACAATACCTTTGTTGTCTTTTTCTTCAATGGTAATAGTTGCTCCTGTAGAAGCTTGTATTTCCTGGATGATTTTTCCACCTGGTCCAATTACAGCTCCAATCATTTCTTTAGGAATAGAGATCTGAGTAATTCTTGGTGTGTGTGGTTTGTAATCTGCATTAGGAGCTGACATCGTTTTAGCAATTTCTCCTAAAATATGTAATCTTCCTTCTCTAGCCTGAGCTAATGCTTCTTCCAACACTTGGTAAGATAATCCATCTACTTTAATATCCATCTGACAAGCAGTAATACCTTCGGTAGTTCCTGTTACTTTAAAATCCATATCTCCAAGGTGATCTTCATCTCCTAAGATATCAGATAAAACAGCGTATTTATCTCCTTTAGAGATTAAGCCCATTGCAATACCTGAAACAGGTCTTTTAATTTGAACCCCAGCATCCATTAATGCTAATGTTCCAGCACAAACAGTTGCCATAGATGAAGAACCGTTAGATTCTAAAATTTCAGAAACAATTCTTATGGTATAAGGATTTTCCGAACCTGTTGGCAACATTGGTTTTAAAGCTCTCATCGCTAAATTTCCATGACCAATTTCTCTACGGCTTGTTCCTCTATTTGGATATGCTTCTCCTGTACAAAATGCAGGGAAGTTATAATGCAAAATAAATTTAGAAGTATCTCTATAAGTAGCAGCATCAATCAATTGCTCATCCATTTTATTACCTAAGGTAACTGTGGTTAACGATTGAGTTTCTCCTCTTGTAAAGATAGCAGAACCATGAGCTCCAGGTAAATAATCTACCTCACTCCAGATGGGACGAATTTCATTTAATTTTCTTCCATCTAAACGAGTTCTTTCAGCTAAAACGCAATCTCTTATTGCTTCTTTTTCAATATCGTGGAAGTATTTTTTTAATAAAAATGTTTGTTCTAATTCTTCTTCAGATAATAAAGCTTTCGCTTCTTCTCTAATGGCTTTGAATTTTTCTCCTCTTAATTTTTTATCAGCATTACCTTCTTTAGCTACAGCATAACATTTATCATAGATAGCTGTTCTAATTTTAGCTTCTAATTCAGGTATTGGAGCTGGCTCATGTTCGTAACCTCTTTTCACTTTCGATTTTTCTACCTCAGCAGCTAAATCTAATTGTAATTGACATTGTTTTTTAATTTCTACGTGAGCAATTTTAATTGCCTCAAGCATTTCTGCTTCAGAAATTTCTAACATTTCGCCTTCCACCATGTTGATGTTGTCTAATGTTCCTGCAATCATCATATCAATATCCGATTTTTCTAAATCTTCTCTTGAAGGATTAATTACAAAATTTCCATCTATTCTTGCTATACGCACTTCTGATGTTGGTCCATTAAACGGAATGTCAGAAACAGCAATTGCTGCAGAAGCTGCTAAGCAAGCTAACGCATCTGGCAAGGTATCATCTCCATGAGAGATAAGGTTTACAACTATTGAAGTATTTCCGTGATAATCATCAGCAAATAACGGACGTATCGCTCTGTCAATTAAACGACAAACTAATACTTCGCTATCTGAAGGACGAGCTTCTCTTTTTAAGAAACCACCTGGAAATCTTCCCGCAGAAGCGTATTTTTCTTTATATTCTACTGTAAGGGGTAAAAAGTCTGTTCCTTCTGATGCTTCTTTATCTGAAACAACAGTTGCTAACAACATAGTATTACCCATTTTTAAAACTACAGAGCCATTAGCTTGTTTCGCTAATCTACCTGTTTCAATTTCAATGGACCTTCCATCGCCTAACGTATAGGATTTTTTAATTCCAATTTTTGACATAATTTATTTATTATTTATTTAATTTATGAAAACACACCTTGTGTTTTCTTTTGGTTACTTTTTTTTAACAAAAAGGGGGATACAATCTATTTGCCTCTCCCTTTTATAATTTTTAATACGAATTTGAAAAAATCATTTTCAATTATCTTCTTATTGAAAGTTTTTTAATCAACTCTCTGTACTTTACAATGTCTTTATCTTTGTAATAATCTAGTAATTTTCTTCTTTTACCAACTAAATCTAACAACGCTTTTTGAGTTCTAAAGTCTTTTTTATTTTTCTTTAAATGCTCTGTTAAATGACTAATTCTGTAGGTAAACAAAGCTATTTGCCCTTCTGTTGACCCAGTGTTTTTAGCGTCTCCGCTAAATTCTTTAAAAATTTCTTGTTTTTTTTCTGATGCTAAATACATGCTAAAATTGTTTTTAATGTTTATTATGTATGGTTTTAATTTAAGGCTGCAAATGTAAGTATTTATTTAATGAAAAAGACATAAAATCAAAAATATTTCGAAATAAAAAACCACCTTGATATCAAGGTGGTTTTTTATTTCTTGCTAATTATAAATTATAAATAAGTCTGAAGGTTGTTAGTTCTAGAAAGTCTTTTCAGTCTTCTTAAACCTCTTTCTTTTATTTGTCTAATTCTTTCTCTGGTTAAACCAAAGTGATTTCCTATTTCTTCAAGCGTCATTTCTTTTCTATCGCTAAGTCCGTAGAATAATCTAATAACCTCGGCTTCCATACCTTTTAAGAATTGAAGGGTTCGTTCTATGTCAGTAGATAAAGATTCGTGAATTAACAAATCGTTTGGAGCTGGAGAATCTTCGCTTTCTATAACACTTACCAAGCTGTTGTTGTCATCATCGTTAGCCATTGGTGCATCAAGAGAAGATTGCTTTTTAGACATTTTTCTTGAGTTTTGGATTTTCTCAATGTCCATATCTAAGATTTCGCTCAATTCCTTAGTTTGCTCAAATTCGCTTGAAGCTCTATTGATTTTTTGAATTTCACCTAATCTATTGTGAGGTAATCTAATGGTTCTTGAGTTATCTGCAGCAGCTTTAAGTATGCTTTGTCTAATCCACCATACAGCATAAGAAATGAATTTAAACCCCTTAGTGTGATCATATCTTTTAGCAGCTTCTATTAAACCTAAATTTCCTTCATTAATTAAATCCTCTAGGGTAAGACCTGTATTTTGATATTGTTTTGCAACAGAAATAACAAACCTTAAGTTTGAACGAACTAATTTATCTAAAGCTCTTTCATCCCCTTCTTTAATTTTTTGTGCTAACTCTACTTCTTCATCAGCAGTAATCATACCTTCACGAGAAACTTCTTGTAGATATTTTTCTAGTGATCTACTTTCTCTTTTTGTAATTTGCTGTGTAATTTTAAGTTGTCTCATTGTTTAATTTTTATTAACTTTTTAGTTGGTTTTATAAATACATTCTCAATAACGACTGATAATTGGTTTTAGTTTCCTTTTTAGTTTTTTTTAACATATCATTAACGCACTAATTTTATTTATTGTTATGTTTTTTAATAATCACTTTACTGTTGCTAGTAATAATAGTCCAATTATCATCAAAAACCTGACAGATATAACGATTATAAAGTGCTAATCTTGCGTTTCTACTTCTTTCTTTTTCTTTTTGACTTTGTTCTCCAGTATATTCAAACTGCGTAATATTAGGATGTTCTTTTAAATAAACTTTCACAACTTCAACAATGGTTCTCATCACTCTATACATTTCACCTTTGTTGGTAATACTATATTCTTCCCCATCGTATTCTTCGTTAGTAACACCAAAAACTAAAGAAGTATATAAAATATTATCTTCTTTTCTTCCAAACCTCACTTCATAATTCACACCGCTTCCTGTTGTAAAAGAATATATAGCCCCACTTTTAATGTTCGGATAAACAATATTATAAGGAACTATTTTGCTCATTTTTTAAAATTTATCACCTAACTATATTTCAGACTGCGAATATTCAAAAAAAAATTAAGAATAAAAAAATTAATTTATAATTCTTTTCATTATTCCTATCTTTGTTTAAATCAAAAATAAATTAATGGCAAAATTAGGAAAATGGATTGGTGGAGGGTTAGGATGGGCTTTTGGAGGTCCAATTGGTGCACTTTTAGGTTTTGCAGTTGGATCTGCAATAGATAGTTCTTTATATACGGAAGAAGAAAGTGTTAACAATCAATCTAAACAAAAGAGTAGAGGATACACATCACAGCCTAATGATTTTGCTATAAGTTTAATGGTGCTTGTGGCAGCTGTTATGAAAGCAGATGGAAAGGTTTTGAAAGTAGAGCTTGATTTTGTGAAACGCTTTTTTAAGAAACAATTTGGTTCAGAAAAAACGCAGCAACACCTTATTACATTAAGAGATATTTTAAAGAAAGATATTCCTATTGAAGAGGTTTGTGTACAGATTAGAACATTTACAGTAATGTCTGCCCGAATACAATTATTGCATTTGCTTTTTGGTGTTGCTTCTGCTGATAATGAAATCAGTCAACAAGAAATAGATGTGATCTCCAGAATTAGTGCTTATCTTGGAATTCCAACACATGATTTTAATTCCATTAAAGCCATGTTTGTAAAACAAAAACATAGCGATTATCAAATTTTAGAAATAGAAGCTACTGTTTCTGATGATGAAGTTAAAAAAGCTTACAGAAGAATGGCTGTAAAGTATCATCCTGATAAAGTTAGCCACATGGGTGATGAGTTTCAAAATGCTGCTAAAGAAAAGTTTCAGAAAGTGCAAGAAGCTTATGAAAACATAAAAAAACAACGAGGAATTAAATAACTCATTTTGGATAAAAAAGAAAAAAACCAATTTATTGCTGCCCTGTTCATTCCTTCAATGTTAGTGTTGGCAATGTTTGTTGTTTTTTTAATTGAAATTATTTTCAACGTAAGTTTTAGTTCTTATGGAATTTACCCCAGAAGATTTTCAGGATTAGTAGGTATAATTCTAGCTCCTTTTTTACACGGAGATTTTTCTCATTTGCTTAACAACTCCATCCCAATATTAATTTTAGGGTCCTCATTATTTTATTTTTATAAAGAAATTGCTCTTAAAGTTTTTCTTTGGGTGTTTATTATGGGAGGGGTTTGGACATGGATGTCTGCCCGAGAAGCTACACATATTGGAGCCAGTGGCGTGGTTTACGGTTTGTTTTCTTTTTTACTTATAAGTGGTTTTATAAGAAGAAGCATGCAACTTATTTCTATTTCTTTTTTTGTGGTATTTGTTTATGGAAGTATGGTTTGGGGGATTTTTCCTATTAAAGTAGAAATTTCTTACGAAAGTCATTTTTGGGGTTTTCTTGCCGGAGCAATTTTATCTGTTTATTACAGAAAACAAGGGCCACAAAAAAAAGAATACCATTGGGAGGAAGATGATGAAGACGATGAACCTCTTACTCCTACTAAAAATCCTCCATCTCAAGAAATTACTTATCGTTATATTTATAAAGAAAAATAAATTAATTGCTTATCTATTTTTGACAATAATGTAATTTTTTTAGCTTTGTAAAAAAATTACAAAAATGAGGTTAGGACAATTAGCAAGACAAATTAACATTTCAACAGATAAAATAGTAAGCTTTCTTGAAAAAGAGAAAAAAATTACCATTAATCCACATCCTAATGCTAAAATACCTGATGAACATATTGATGCCATTACCAACAATTTTGTTGTGATAGAAGAGACAACTGTGAAGGAAAGAAAAAGTGAAAGAGAAAGGGAAAAAGTTACAGCAACACCTGAAGAAACTCCTAAAGAAATTAAAAAAGAAACTGAACCTGAAAAGCCAGTAGCAGAAAAAATAAAAGTTGCTGAAACTATTTCGACTGTTCCTACACCTAAAATTATTGGTAAAATTGATTTGCCAGATAAATCTAAAATTGAAGTAAATGTTGATGGAGTGGTTTATACCGAAGAAGAGTTAGAGCAAAAAAAGAAAGAAGAAGTAGCTAGAAAATTATCTAAACTTGAAGCAAAGTTGGAAATAAAATTAGAAGCAAATGGTAAATTTGACCTTTCTTTTCTTTTAAATAAAAAAGAAGATATTTCTAAGGAGATTATT